>JAEVZN010000553.1 GCA_023392205.1 Pseudomonadota bacterium | reverse complement strand
ACGATTTGGTGTGGCCCCGGCAACAACACGCCATCGCTCGCGCAACTGGAACTCATCGACGAACTGCGCCCGACGGTGTGGGCCGGAATGGCGAGCTACGGCCTTCATCTGGCGAATCTCGCGCAGGCACACGGTTTCGATCTCAAAGGCAGCTCGGTCAACAAGATTATCGTAGCGGCCGAACCGCTTTCGCCCGCCAAGCGCGAAAAGCTGGAACGCATGTGGGGCGCGGAGGTCTTCGATCATTTCGGAATGACAGAGGCGGCTTTCGTTGCCGGCGAGTCGAAAAGCCACGACGGTCTGCATGTCTGGTCGGACCTGTTTTTTGTGGAGGTCGTGGACGAGGCGACGGGAGAGAACTTGCCGGATGGCGAGATCGGGTCGCTCGTCGTCACCCCGCTTTTCAACAATACGATCACGCCGTTCCTGCGCTGGTGTTCGGGAGATCTGGTCAGCCTGCGATCCGAGGGATCGGGCGATTCGCGATGGTCGATCTTCCCCATCTTGCAGCATGCGCGCCGCACCTCCGGCTTCTTCAAGATCCGTGGGGTGAACATCAATCATGCCGATCTCGAGGACACGATGTTCCGCAACCAGGCGGTTCTCGATTTCAAGGCCGAGGCGCAGGCGACCGATGCCGGCAACGACGTTCTGCATCTTTATGTTGAGGTGCAGCCCGGGTTCGGCGAGGACGACGCCACCAATTCGGTGCTGTCCGATATCCGCTCGCGCTTCGAGAACAATCCGAAGGTCAGCATCCTGCCGACGGGGACGCTGGGGCGAGAGTTCGAGGCCAGCGTCAAGGCCGCGCGTTTTGTCGATCGTCGAGGCTAGGAGTGTCGCATTGATGTCTCATCCCCCCTTCCGGGCCGACCATGTCGGTTCTCTTTTGCGCCCGCAGAAACTGAAAGATGCATTCCGGGACTTTTACAGCGGCCGGCTCGATGCGGGACGGTTCAACGACATCCAGGACGAATGCATTGTCGACGCGGTCGAGATGCAGAAGGAGGTCGGTCTCAAGAGTATCACCGACGGCGAATACCGGCGCGGATCGTGGTTTCTAGGATTTGTTGAAGCAGTCGAGGGGCTCACCACGAAAGACGCGCTGTTCGACTTCCATGACGCGCAGGGCGGAGTCGCCAAGTTCCAGACCGCTTATGTCGACGGCAGACTGAAGCGCACCAAGGGCATTACCACCAACGAGTTCGCCTTCGTCAACCGACTAAACGCCGGAACTCCGAAAGTGACCATGCCGACGCCAAGCCTCGTGCATTTCTTTCGCGGCGACGAGACGGTCGACCGGTCGGTCTATCCCGATCTGGAGGAATTCTGGTCCGATCTGATTGGCATCTACCAGAACGAGCTCAGTGCCCTGGCGGATCTCGGCTGCACCTATGTGCAGCTGGACGAAGTGCCCTGTGCGATGCTTTGCGACCCGAATGTGCGGCAGATTGCGTCGTCTCACGGACTGGAGCCGGACGCGCTGCTGACCCGTTATATCGGCGCAGTCAACGAGATCGTCGCATCGCGGCCGGCCGGCATGACCATTGCCATGCATCTGTGCCGCGGCAATTACAAAGGCCGCTGGATGGCGGAGGGCGGCTACGAACCCGTGGCCGAACGGCTGTTCTCGCAGACCGGGGTGGATGCGTTCTTCCTCGAATACGATTCCGACCGCGCCGGCGGTTTCGAGCCGCTGCGCTTCATGCCGGCTGGCAAGACCGTGGTCCTGGGTCTCGTAAGCTCCAAGACGCCGGTCATGGAAGCGCAGGACACGTTACGGCGCAGGATCGACGAAGCGGCGAAATTCGTACCGCTGGAGCGTTTGGCCATCAGCCCGCAATGCGGTTTTGCAAGCAGCGTCGGCGGTAATCCGCTCACGTCCGACGATCAGCGCCGAAAGCTCCAGTTGGTTGTGGACACCGCTGAGGTCGTCTGGGGCCACTAGCCCCATCAACCGTTTGCAACGTCACGGAATCATTCGGTTCGCGCCTGCATCCACGAAAATATTCCGCGGCAGCCCGGTCATGGCTCGGAGTCAGGACTTCAATGCAATTCCATCTCAACGGATTCAGGACCGGCGATCCGGATGTTTCTGAACCCGTCGCCGACCACATGGCATCGTTGCAGCCGGACGCATTGCAGCGAGAAGTGGACGTCTTGATCGTCGGATGCGGTCCCGCCGGCCTCACGCTGGCGGCCCAGCTCGCGGCCTTTCCCGATATCCGGACGCAAGTTGTCGAGCAGAAGACCGGGCCGCTGCAACTTGGACAGGCTGATGGCATCGCCTGCCGCACCATGGAGATGTTTCAGGCTTTCGGATTCAGGGATCGCGTCGAGAAAGAAGCCTATTGGGTGAACGAAACGACCTTCTGGAAGCCGGATGACACAGGCAATGACGGAATTATCCGCAGCGGCCGGATCCAGGATGTCGACGACGATCTCTCTGAATTCCCACATGTCATTCTCAACCAGGCGCGCGTGCACGACTTCTATCTGTCCGTCATGCGCAACGCGCCGCGCCGGTTGCAACCGCACTATTCCCGCCGCCTGACCGGGCTTGAGATCGACACGACGCGCGGCATGACGTATCCAGTATCGGTGTCGCTCGAGCGGCTCGATCCCGGACACGAGGGACAGCTCGAAACAGTCAGAGCCCGCTACGTCGTTGGCTGCGACGGTGCACGCAGCGCTGTGCGGCAATCGCTGGGCCTGGCTCTTCGGGGGGACTCGGCCAACCAGGCCTGGGGGGTCATGGATGTCCTGGCGGTGACGGATTTTCCCGACATCCGGATGAAATGCCTGATCCAGTCCGCCGAAGAGGGCAGTATCGTCATCATCCCGCGGGAAGGCGGTTATCTCGTCCGAATCTATGTCGAAATGGATCAGCTGCGCGACAACGAGAGGATCGCCAGCCGCAACCTCACGGTCGATCACGTAATTGCTGCAACCCAGCGCATCCTGCGACCGTACAGCTTCGACGTGAAGGAGGTGGCCTGGTGGTCGGTTTACGACATCGGACAGCGACTTTGCGACAAGTTCGACGACGTGCCCGCGGATCGGATTCCGGTTCGTCCGCCTTGTGTGTTCATTGCCGGCGACGCCTGCCACACCCACAGCCCGAAGGCCGGCCAAGGCATGAACGTATCGATGCAGGACGCCTTCAATCTCGGCTGGAAGCTCGCCGCCGTCCTCCGCGGGCAATGCCCACCAGATCTTCTGCACACCTATTCGGCGGAACGTCACGCCATCGCCAGCGAACTGATCAACTTCGATCGGGAGTGGTCCAGGATGATCAGCGCCCCCCTCCGGTCGCCGGACGATCCAGACGGCGAAGGCGTCGACCCGGACGAGGTCAAAAGCTATTTCGTCAGGCACGGCCGATATATGGCCGGCACCGTGACCCGCTACCAGCCCTCCATCATCACCGCAGCAGCGCATCATCAGGCGCTTGCCGAAGGATTTCCGATCGGCATGCGCTTTCACTCCGCGCCGGTCATCCGGCTGGCGGACGCTAAGCGCATCCACCTCGGTCACACAATTACGGCGGACGGCCGCTGGCGTCTCATCTTGTTCTCCGACCAGGGCGACGCGGCCGGTCCGTCAAACCGGATCATGTCGCTGTGCGAGTTTCTCGCTCATTCTGCAGCCTCGCCGGTGCGAAGGTTCACCGCGGCCGGGGCGGACATAGATTCAGTGATCGAGGTCAGAGTGGTCTTTCAACAGGGTCATCGTGATCTCGATCTGCGAGCCATGCCGGACTTCCTGTTGCCTCGGAAGGGGCGCTACGGACTCCGGGATTACGAGAAAATCTTCTGTCCTGACCTGAAGGGCAACAACGATATTTTCGATATGCGGCGCATTGACCGCGACCGCGGTTGCACCGTGATTGTTCGGCCCGATCAGTTTGTCGCGAGCATCCTTCCGCTCGATACCTTTTCTGAACTTTCAGAATTCTTTGGACAATTCATGCTAACTCAGGAATATGTCTGACGCCGGCGCACCCAGCGCTCTCGTTTGCACAATGGGTCGTTATCTGCCCAGCCGTGTTCCGCAGGCGCTCTTGACGGTATGCGTACTGATGCAAGATCCGAAACGCCGTTAGGCGACAAATGGAGAAAGACTCCGGCCGTAGGTCTCCGGAGGCTTTGAGCCCCAAAGATCGAGAATTCGGCTATCTGCATCGAAGGGCCAGATTCCTGGCTCGTGTCGATCCTCGTTCTCGATGCGCTCCATTCCGAAAGAGACCTCGACAACGATTCCGTTCGGATCGACATAATAGGAAAAGATGTTGTTGCCCGGACCGTGCCGCCCGACGCCCCATAACAAAGCGCGGCCGCGCGCAACGAGATTGTCCGCAACGCCCGCCAGATCAAGGACGCTGTAGGCATCGAATCCGAAATGATGAATTCCCTCTCCGGGAGCTGCCGCGATAGTGTGATGAAAGCCGTCTTGCGCGCGATACCAGGCCCGTTCGTAGTCCGTGGTGCGGTCGGATAGCTTCATTCCAAGAAACCGGGTTGCAAACTCATGGAAGCCCCGGCAATCGCTGACGCGAAGGTTCACATGATCTAGCCGCCGCACATGCCGCCCGTCATTCAGCAGCGGCAGGCTCTCCTTATCTCTCTCTACAGCCGTATGAACCTCGATGATCGGCCCGAACGGCGCGCGGATGCGTACGGCCCGCCTGACCCCGTGGACCAGCGGCGTATCCGACAGGATCGCGAGATCGTCGGATTTCGCACGGGCGAGGATTTCGTCTATTGCTGCGTCATTCACAGCCTCCAGACCAACTGCGCGTATTCCCCGTTGCTGGCCGCTTAGAAAGGCAACCTCGCAGGCTGTGGCGTTCGAACTAAGGT
>JAEVZN010000531.1 GCA_023392205.1 Pseudomonadota bacterium | reverse complement strand
ATATTGGTCTTCGTCAGACCGGGATTGAGCTCCACGACGCGAACGTTCGTCTCGGTAAGCTCGCCACGCAGCGTCTCCGTGAACATGTGCACGCCGGCCTTCGAAGCGCTGTACGGCGCCATGTCGGGGATGATTCGCAGCGCGTTGATCGAGCTCATATTGACGATATCCCCGCTGTTACGCGCCACCATCCCTGGCAGGATGGCGCGCGTGATTCGCATCAGTCCGATCAGGTTTGTTTCGACGATGGCAGCCCAGTCGTCGGGCGAACCCTCGGCGAATGGCGTGCGTCCACCGATATCGTGGCCTGCATTGTTGACGAGAATGTCGATCGGCTTGAATGCGTCAGGAATGGCATCCAGGAGACCGGCCGTTGCATTGGCATCCGTGATGTCCAGCACCAGTGGAACGGACTTCGGACCAAGTTCCTTTGCGACCGCTTCAACCGCGCCTGCGTCCCGGTCTGCAAGCACCACCGAATGCCCGGCATCTACCAGCGCCTTGCAGATCGCTCGGCCCATGCCGCCGGCAGCTCCCGTCACCAGTGCATTCCGTGCTCCACCCATGTTCGTTCTCCTTAGACGGTCATCTGAATCGCAATTCCAGAAACTGTACTATCTGGCTCGCAACAAAATTCTAAAGCATTGCGGACTTGCGCCTTAGGAGACGATGGAGTGAGCGCCGACACGAACGTGCGGCTCAATGCGCAGCCGCTTGATCCTGTCATGCTGCAGAATGCGCTGGCCGAGAGCGACCCGCAACTTCTCCTCATGCTCCTCGTGCAGTTGACGGGCAACATCGGCCTGCTCGAGGAGTTTCGTCCTTTCATCAAGAAGGTCAAAGAGCAGCAGCCGGAGGACATTCCTGCCGAGAAGGCGGCCTTCCTGCGCTCCAGATTGACCGAAGTCCTGAATCGGACAGTCTCGGCCCGAGTCAGCGATACGAACGTTGCAGCCAGCATCCTTCGCACCGTGATGGGAGAGCCGGTTCCCGACGAGTATGTGCCAATGATCCTCGAGTTTTCAAGGATCACGCCTGGTCGAGCTGAAGCGCCGACCGCACGGGAAGGTTTCCGCGTTGCGATCATCGGCGGTGGCCTGCTCGGAATCGCTGCGGCTGTCTATCTGCAGAACGCCGGCTTCGAGGTCATCCTGATCGAGAAGAGCAACGCGCCTGGCGGGACCTGGAACGACAATCGATACCCCGGCTGCGGAGTCGACACGGCCAGCCATTTCTACACCTATTCCTTTGCGCCCAACCCCGATTGGAGACATTACTTCGCCACGCAAGCCGAGATTGCCGCCTATATCTCGGATTGCGTGAGGCGCTTTGGTCTTGACAGGAAGACCCGTCTGAACACGGAAGTGCGTGCCGCGCGATACGACGGCGCAACGCGGTCGTGGGCTGTCGATGTTCTCGACGCGAACGGAGCGGCGGAAACCCTGCGCGTCAACGCCGTGGTCAGTGCGGTCGGACAGTTGAACGTGCCGGCCATTCCGAAGATCGACGGGTTGGAGCAATTCGGCGGACCGGTCGTGCACACGGCGCGCTGGCCGCAGGATCTGCTCTACAAGAACAAGCGGGTGGTATTGATCGGCGCAGGATCGAGCAGCGTGCAGGTCGGACCGACCATTGCACCCGAGGTCGAACGCCTCATCGTGTTTCAACGCTCGCCTCAGTGGTTCGCCAGCCGCGTCAACTATCACGGCGAGGTAAGCGAGGTTCAGCGCTGGGCATTTCGTCACATCCCTTTGTTCTGGGAATGGTACCGGGCGCGCCTGATCTGGGCATTCGGCGACCTGCTGTGGCCGGCACTGTTCGCGGACAGCGCTCCCGCCCCCGGTGTCAACGTTTCGATTGCCAACGACGCGCTGCGCGAGCTTTGGACCGCCTACATTCACGACAAACTGAAGAATCGGCCGGATCTGATTCCACAGATGACTCCAACCTACCCGCCGCTGGTCAAGCGGCCGCCGATCGACAATGGGTGGTTCGAGATGATCCAGCGCGACAACGTGGAGCTCGTCCGATCCGAGGTCGATCATATCGAGCCGGGTCGTGTGGTGGCGTCGAACGGCACGACGCACGATGCCGACATCATCGTTCTGGCAACCGGCTTCCAGGCCAGTCGCATGTTGCAGACCGTGCATGTGACCGGACGGGAGGGGCAGGACATCCGCGAGTTGTGGGGCGAAGACAATCCGCAGGCGTATCTGGGCATTACCGTACCCGGCTTCCCGAATTTCTTCCTCATGTACGGCCCCAACACCAATCTTGCCCACGGCGGCAACCTCATTCTCCACGGGGAATGTCAGGCCAATTACATCGTGTCGTGCCTGCGCCACCTCGACACCCGGGGGCGCGGCGCCATCGAGGTCAGGCGCGAGGCGTTCGACCGCTATGTGGCCGAGGTGGATGATCGCCTCGCCCGCTCCGTCTGGAGTACCCCGGGGATCAGCAGTTGGTTCAAGAACAGCAGCGGACGCGTGACGACCAACTCGCCGTGGCGGCTGGTCGAGTATTGGCAGATGACGCGTTGCATGGACCCGACCGATTACACGTTCAGTTAGCAGGTTCGCCGGGGCACCGGCACCGAAAGCATCTACAAGGAGGAGGAAACGATGAACTTGATGCGCCTTCTGGCAATTGCGATCCCGCTCGTTGCAGTCTGCCCGGCCGCCGCGGACGATCAGGTGACCAAGCTGAAATTCGAGTCAGCCTTCCCGGTGTCGACCCTGCTGTTCGAGAACTCAAAGTACTTTGTCGAACGGGTCAAGGCAATGACGGGTGGCAAGCTGCAGATCGAGATGCTGCCGCCCGGTGCGGTCGTGCCGCCTTTCGAAGTGCTCGATGCCGTGCACAAGGGCGTTCTCGACGGCGCACACAGCGGCCCCACCTACTGGGTAGGCAAGAACCGCGCTGCAGGATTGTTCGGCCCGTCGCCGGGCGGAGGCTTCGGCATGGACCTGCTGGATTTTCTCGGTTGGATGTATGAGGCCGGCGGCTTCGAACTGTACCAAGAGTTCTATCAAAAGCAGCTTCAACGCAATATCGTGGCGCTGCCGATGAGTGCCGCAGGGCCGCAGATCCTGGGCTGGTTCAAGAAGCCGGTCAAGAGTTGGGGCGACCTGAAGGGCCGCAAATGTCGCCAGGCCGGCATCACTGCCGAGGTGTTCAGCAAATCCGGAATGAACACGGTGAACATACCTGGT
>JAEVZN010000530.1 GCA_023392205.1 Pseudomonadota bacterium | reverse complement strand
GTGCGGCACATCTCCGCAAGATCTACACCATGTCGGCGGCCATTGCCGGCATCGCCGGCGCGCTGCTCACCCAAACGACATCGACCGCGTCGCTCGGCTCGATCGATTTCCAGCGCTCCGCCGACGTGCTGGTGATGCTGGTGCTCGGCGGCGCCGGGATGCTGTATGGCGGGCTGGTCGGCGCCATCATCTTCATGGTCGCACGCGACCAGTTTTCCGGCATCAATCCGCAATACTGGTATTTCTGGATCGGACTTCTGCTGGTGATCGTGGTGATGCTGCTGCCGAACGGTATTCTCGGCGGACTGAGCCAGCTTTACCGCTCGATCCTGGGACGGCGCACATGACGACACCCGCCCTGTCCACCCGCAACGTCAACAAGAGCTTCGGCCAGCTCCAGGTCGCGCGCGATATCTCGATCGAGATTCCGCGCGGCGAACGCTATGCGCTGATCGGCCCGAACGGCGCCGGCAAAACCACGCTGATCAACCTGATCACCGGAATGCTGGCGCCCGATTCCGGCAGCATCTTTCTCGGCAATGACGATGTCACGCGCCTGCATGCGGATGCGCGGGTGAAGCGCGGCATTGCCCGCACCTTCCAGATCAACACGCTGTTTCCCAACCTGTCAGCGCTGGAGGCGGTCACGCTCGCCATCGTCGAGCGCAATGGCGACGCAGCGACCTGGTGGAAGGGTCTGCCGTCCTATCGCGACGATGCCGACGAGGCCTACGCGATCCTGAACTCGCTGCGGCTTGGCGAGCATGCCTATCGCACGACCCGCGAACTCGCCTATGGCCAGCAGCGGCTTCTGGAAATCGCGCTGGCTTTGGCGAGCAAGCCGCGCGTGCTTCTCCTCGATGAGCCGGCGGCCGGCGTGCCGCCCGAGGAAAGCGCGGAATTGTTTTCGGTGATCGCGGAATTGTCGCAGGACATCACGGTGCTGTTCATCGAGCACGACATGAATGTGGTGTTCCGCTTTGCCAGCCGCATCATCGTGATGGTGGGCGGCGCCATCCTGCTCGAAGGCACGCCGAAGGAAATCTCGGCGGACCCGCGGGTGCGCGAAGTCTATCTCGGAGGCGCGCATCATGGCTGATACGCTTCTGTCGCTGAAAGGTATCCGCGCCGGTTACGGCGACGCCGTGGTGCTGAACGACATATCCTTCGACCTGGCCGACAAGGACAGCCTCGCGGTGCTCGGCCGCAACGGCGTCGGCAAATCGACCTTGCTGCTCACCATCATGGGCTTCACACGGCTGCGGCGCGGTTCGATCCACTGGAAGGGCGATGACATCACACATCTCGCGCCCTACAAGCGCGCGCGCTCAGGCATCGGCTGGGTGGCGCAGGAGCGGGAGATTTTCCCGTCGCTGACGGTCACCGAGAATCTCACCGTCACCGCGCGGCCAGGCCACTGGAATCTGGAGCGCATCTACGACCTGTTGCCACGACTCGCCGAACGGCGCGGCAACAAGGGCAACCAGCTTTCCGGCGGCGAACAGCAGATGCTGGCGCTCGCGCGCGCGCTGATGACCAATCCGTCGCTGCTGCTGCTGGACGAGCCGTTCGAGGGGCTGGCGCCGATCATCGTCGAGGAACTGGCGGCGGCGATCCGGCGCATGCTGGCCGAACAGGGCACCGCCTTCATCCTGGTCGAGCAGCATGCTGAAATGGCGCTGGCGCTCACCCGCAATGCCATCGTGATCGAGCGCGGCGACATCGTGCATCGCGCTGCATCCGACACGCTCGCCAAGGATGAGGCGACGCTGGAACGGCTAATCGGCCTGAAGGTGGAGTGATCTCAAACCGCCGTGGCTGCTAACCCGTCGTTGCGAGCGAAGCGAAGCAATCCAGAGCAGGCCATGCGTGGATTGCTTCGTCGCCGCGCGCCTCGCAATGACGGGGCCTACATCACACTGACCGTCGCATCCTCGTAACGCTTCTTGCCCAGATCGCCGCCCTCGAAAATCTCGTGCTCGGCAATCCAGTCGCGCGACAGGTTGAAGGTATCCTCGGTGTAGGTCTCGAACACGATCCGCTCGCCCGGACCCCAGCGGCGCGTATCCATGACCTCGTGCCAGCGCACCGGAAACTCGTTCGTATAATAATGCGTATAGAGTTCGGGGCGCAGGTCGAGATCGCGTTGTGCGCGCTTGAGGGCGGTGAAATATTTGCGCAGGTCGTCCGGATCGGGATCGCCATGGATCATGGTGGCAATCATGAACGTATTGTCCATGACCTTGCGGAAGCCAAGCTGCTCGGCAAGGTAATAGGGGCCTGAAAACAGCGTTGCCGCCGGAATCTTGCCATCGAGCAGCAATTCCATGCGCTTGAACAGCATGCCGTCATTGAAGGACAGGTTGATCTGCTCCTTCGGCATATAGCTTTCCAGCCCCTGGATGGTGGCGTAATGGCTGCCGGACTGGAAGCCGACCGAGATCGGCACATTGGCGAGGTCGGCCGGTGTCTTGATTAGCGAATCCGGCGCCACGAATATCCCCGACGGCGCAACCGAATAGACATCGCGGTTGAGCCGCCCGTGACCGGAGGCCGCCGCGACATTGACCGTCCAGTGGCAGGCGCAGCTCACATCCGATTTGCGGCCTTCCTCGAAGGACTGATAGGCGCCGACCTTCTGGCCCTTGTCATGCACCTTGCCGTCGGTCGCCTTCACCTCCTCACGGAAGATGTAATCAAGGCCCTCATCCTTGAAGTAACCCTTCTCCTCGGCAATCCATTCCTGCAGCCGGAAGTGCGGCTGGATGATGAATTTGTGGTTTGTGCTCATGTTCGTTTCTCCCGTTTGTACTTGGTGTGGTCTTCGAAAAATCAGCAGCAGCCCTCGTCCTTCGCGTGGTCGCGCTCGGAGACGCGGCGCGCGCGGATCATCTTGACGTGGTCGTCCATCAGGCGGCGGGCACCGGTAACGTCACGCATTTCGATCAGGCTTGCGAGTTCGCGATGCACGGACAGCACACGGTGCGCGACCTCGGGCGTCAGCGTGCGGTTCTGCGATGGCCATGAAATGTGGTTGAGCGACAGGAATTGCACCACCAGCACCCGGTTCTGCGAGGCTTCCGTCACCGCGAGATGAAATTCGCGCGCCTTGCGGGTGAAGGCATCGGCATTGTCGATCTGCGCTTCGGCTTCATCATTGAGCCGATGCAGCCGCGCATGATCGGCCGCGCTTGCATGTTCGGCGGCAAGTTCGGCAGCCAGCGTCTCGATGGCGCGCTGCGCGTCCATCACTTCCGCAGCGCTGACGCCGGCGAGGTCGAGTTGCACGGCGAGTGCTTCGGCAAACAGCCGCGGATTGCCGCGCGCCACACGCGCGCCGCCGCCCTTGCCCATTCGGATTTCGGCAATGCCCAGCGCCTGCAGGGTCCGCAGGGCATCGCGCGCCACGATCCGGCTCACGCCGTAACGCGCCGCGAGGTCCTTCTCGGTGCCGATGGGGTCGCCGGGCTTGAGGCGTTTTTCAAACAGCGCGTCGCGCACATCGGCGACGATCTGCGCCGACAGCGAGCCGGATCGCCCGGCCACGAATGGCTCGCCCACGCGCGAAATGAAAGACACTTGATCGTTCATGGGCTGCCTTCAGCCGGTGTCATGCCCTCACGGAGAGGAGCGTAGCGCAGACCTGAAAGATCGTAAAGATATTATCTTTTAGTTCCCGGACGAGTTTCCGGCGCCCCGGCAGGCCGTTTCACCGCGCCGAGCCCGGTCATGCCGGTAGCGAGGAAGCGCAGATCGAGGCTCTTCCAGTCGGCATATTTCGCAGACGGCATCCGGTAGGGAGCGCATTCCGACAAGGCCCGCATGGCAATCCCGACCAGCAGCGGCCCGCGTTCGGAGGCCGGGGCCTGCAACAGCACCGGCTCGCCCATGACTTGCCCCTTCGGCCCGAACGCGACACGGATTACGACTTCAAGCCCGAGCACGCCCGGCATGCCGACCGGAAGCTGCCAGCATTTCTGCACCTGCGCGCGCAAGGCCGCGATCTCTTCCGGCGTGAGTTTCGACTTGCCCTCGCCTGCCGGGCCACCTGACGGCAAGGCCGGCTTGGCGGGCGGTTCGGTCGCGTCGCTTTTCGTCTCGGCGCTGTCGGGTTGGGGCTCAGTGCCGGACGGCGCGGCCGGCGCCGCGGGAGATGGCGCAGGGGCGGAAGCCAATTCCGGCGGCGGCGACGCGTTGGCCTTCGTGTCCGGCTTCGGAACATCCGGTTTCGGAATTTCCGGCTCCGGAATTTTCAGCTTTTCGGGTTCCGGCTTATCGGCTTCCGGTTTTTCCGGTTCGGGCGGGATCTCGTCCGCGCGCACGAGCTCAACGTCGATGGTCTGCGTCTGCGACGACGCAAGCTCGCGCCGTTCCGCAAACACCATCACCCCGAACAGGCCGAGATGCAGCAGCACCGAGGCCAGCAACACGGCGACGGGAAGGGTGATGCGGGTGACCCAGACAGGCAAGCGCAGGACTCCGGCAAGGCCTTATCCATCCGCTTTCGGAGCCGCCAAGTCCAGCGCAAGGGCGACGCTCAGTCCGGGATCACCGCAGTGGTCTCGATTTCCAGGAGAGCGTCCTTCTCGACCAGCGACCGGACCTCGACCAGCGCCATGGCCGGAAAATTGCGGCCCATGACTTCGCGATAGGCCTTGCCGAGTTCGGGCAGGCAATTGCGGTAAGCGTCGATGTCAACGACATACCAGGTCATGCGCACGATATGCTCAGGCCCGGCGCCGCCTTCCTTCAGCACGGCAACGATGTTTTCCAGCAATTGCCGGGTCTGCGCGACAAAGCCCTGCGGCAGCCGCTGCTCGACATCCCAGCCGATCATGCCGCCGACAAATACCATCTCGCCGCGCGCCTTGATGCCATTGGCATAGCCTTTGGGCTGCGGCCATCCGGCCGGATTGAGCAATGTGTTGGTGGCGGGCTGCGTGCGGGCTGTCGAGTCTGACACGGACATTCTCCTGAAATGATCGGGCGCCAATCACTGGCCCGCTATCGGTCTGCTACGCGATGTCACGACGCCAGTTTTGCGCCGCTCTTCTGCTCCGCGATCTTGCGCAACTCGAAACGCTGCAATTTGCCGGTCTGTGTGCGCGGCAGCACAGTGACGTATTCGATAGCGCGCGGATATTTGTAGGGCGCCACCGCGTTCTTCACGAAGTCCTGCAACGTCTTGGTGAGCGACGCATCGCCGGCATGGCCCGCGCGCAAGACGACATAGGCCTTGACGATATGGCCGCGCTCCTCGTCGGGGGCGCCGACAACGCCGCATTCGGCCACGGCCGGATGCGTGAGCAGCACCTCCTCCACCTCCGGACCGGCAATGTTGTAGCCGGACGAGATGATCATGTCGTCGGAGCGCGCCTGATACCAGAAATAGCCGTCGGCATCTTGCACGTAAGTATCGCCGGGGAAATTCCAGCCCTTTTCGACATATTTGGTCTGGCGCGCATCGGCGAGATAGCGGCAGCCGGTCGGGCCGCGCACGGCCAGCCGCCCGATTGTGCCGCGCGGCACCTCGTTGCCCTCTTCGTCCACGATCCTGGCGACATAGCCCGGCACAGGTTGCCCGGTCGCGCCGCCGCGCACCTTGTCCGCGGGCGAACCGATGAAGATATGCATCATCTCGGTGCCGCCGATACCGTCGAGGATTTTCATGCCCGTGGCCTGATGCCAGGCTTCGTAAGTGGGCTTGGGCAGGGTTTCGCCCGCCGACACGCATTTGCGAAGCGACGAGATGTCGTGCTGCTTGAGATGCGGCAGCACGGCGCGATAGGCGGTGGGCGCGGTGAAAACGATCGTCGCCTTGTACTTTGCAATGGCCTGCAGCAGATCCTCCGGCGGCAGCTTTTCAAGCTGGATCGTCGCCGCGCCGATGCGGAACGGAAACAGCACATGGCCGCCGAGGCCGAAGGTGAAGGCGAGCGGCGCCGACCCGATGAAGCGGTCGTCGGGCGAAGCCTGCAGCACATATTTTCCGTAGGAATCGCATGGCGCCAGCATGTCGCGATGGAAATGCATGGTGCCTTTCGGCTCGCCGGTCGTGCCCGAGGTGAAGGCGATCAGGCAGACATCGTCGATGGCGGTGTCGCAGGCGGTGAAACTCTCGTAGCCCGGCTTGGCCATCAGCTTTTCGAGTTCGCCTTCACCGCCCCAATAGACGACATGTTTCAGGTCCGGACAGGCCTCCTGCGTCTTGCGCATCTCGTCGGCCAGCCGCATGTCGCAGAGGGCGTGCGCGACCTTCGCCTTCTTCACCGTGTAGGACAATTCCTTGGCGCGCAGCAGCGGCATGGTCGCGATGGTCACGCCGCCCGCCTTCATCACCGCCAGATAGGCGGCAATCATGGTCGGGTTGTTGGCCGAGCGCAGCAGCACGCGGTTGCCCGGCACCATGCCGAGATCCTTGGTCAGCACATTGGCGATGCGGTTGATGCGTTCGGCAAGCTGCGCATAGGTCAGCGTCTCGTCCGGCGAGATGATGGCGATGCGCTCGCCCTGTCCGGACGTCACCCACTTGTCGACGAATTCGGTCACGCAATTCAGACGATCCGGATATTGCAGTTCCGGCAGCGTGAACAGGAATTCCGGCCACTGGTCCTGCGGCGGAAGATTGTCGCGCGCAAACGTATCCTTGTACTTCGAAGGGATCATGCTGGAAGCCACCATTGCCGAGCTCCTGAAAATATCTGCACTTTCCTCGCCCGTTACTTATTCACCGCTTTTTCAGCGGCGTAAGTCTTCAACGCTTCGCGCGCGATCACGACCTTCTGCACTTCGGT
>JAEVZN010000523.1 GCA_023392205.1 Pseudomonadota bacterium | reverse complement strand
TACAACCTCGGCACCAATTTCGAATGGAACAGTGTCGCCGATCTGAAGGGCCAGAAGCTCGCAGGTGCGGGCCTCAATCTGAAATGGCTGGAATTCGCCGGCGCGACGCCTGTCCAGTCGTCACTGCCGGAAGCCTATACCGCGATGCAGACCGGCGTTTACAACGGCTGGATCATGTTTCCGTCGGGCTGGGTGAACTTCAAGCTGTTCGAGGTCGGCAAATACTATACCGAGATCGGATTCGGCGCGATCACCTGGCATGGCCTCACCATCAACAAGGCCCGTTTCGATCGGCTGCCGAAAGAGGTGCAGGACATTATCCTGGAGGTCGCCAAGGAATACGAAGCCCGCACCGGAACGGTGAACGAAGCCAATTATCCCAAGCAGCTCGAAGACCTGAAAGCCAAGGGCACAGCGGTGCGCAAATTGCCCGACAGCGTGCAGGCCGATTGGGCGAAGTCGTTGGCCGATTGGCCGAAGGAAAAGGCCAAGGAACTCGACGCACAGGGTCTGCCGGCCACGCAAGTGCTGGAAGCGACACTCGCGGCGGCCGAGAAGCACGGCCACAAATGGCCGGTCCGCTATAGCGTGAAGTGACGTCCGACGCCCCATGCCCGCCTTTGCGCCGGGCATGCCGGATCTCATCGGCCGTCGCGGCAGGAATGAACAATGCGGTTTGAACAGATCGCCACCCGTTTCGTCCATGTTCTGCTGGCGGTGGCGGCGGCGATCATCTTCCTGCTGAGCTTTCTGGTCGTGGCCGATGTGATCGGCCGCGGCGCCTTCAATTCGCCGGTCAAGGGCACGCCGGAAATCGTGTCCATGTCGATTGTCATCATCTGCTTCCTGCTTGCCGCTTATGCGGTGCAAAGCGGCGCCATGCTGCGCACCGATGTCATCGTGTCGATGTTCGGAAAACGCGGAGAGGCTTTTGCCGATCTCGCCTCCGGACTGCTCGGCGCGGGCTTCTTCCTGCTGATCGTGTGGGGCAGCATCGAACCGGCCTGGCATGCCTGGTCCAGCAACGAGTTCGAGGGCGAAGGCGCGTTGCGCGTCCCCGTCTGGCCGGCGCGCTATGTGGTGATGGCGGGCGCGGCCTTGGTGGTGATCATCTATCTCGGCCAGGCGCTGGTTGCGGCTCTGGCCCTGTTTCGCGGCGGAGCACCGTCGTCCGACCGGCCGAGGACGCATTAGGAATGTTCGGTCATTTCGAGATGATCGCCGTCATCGTGGTGCTGCTGGCACTGGTCTTTGCCGGCGTGCATATCGCCATCGCGCTTGGCGTGACGGCGGCCATCGGCATCTATCTGATGCTGGGCGATATCGAGATCGTTCGCACCTTCGTCGCCAATACCGCCTATGAGGCGTTGCGCGATTATGTGTTCGCGGTGATCCCGCTCTTCATGCTGATGGGCGACTTTCTCGCCAAATGCGGGGCTGCGACCGATCTCTATACGCTCGCCAACCGCATGAGCCGCTGGCTGCCCGGCAGGCTCGCGGTCGCCACCATTGTCGCCAATGCCATCTTCGCTTTCGTGACCGGGGTGAGCATCGCCGCGGCGGCCGCCTTCTCGCGCATCGCCTATCCGGAAATGCGCCGCTACGGCTATCAGCGCTCCTTCGCGCTCGGCTGCATCGCCGGCTCATCCTGCCTCGGCATGCTGATCCCGCCCTCGGTGCTGATGATCGTGTGGGGTGTGCTCACCGAATTGTCGATCGGCAAATTGTTTCTGGCCGGCGTGTTGCCCGGCTTGCTGCTGGCGGTGGCGTTCTGCGCCTATGTGGTGATCGCGGCGCTGATCAATCCCGCGCTTGTGGGGGCGGATGGGCAGGGCAGGGTTCGCACCGCGCCGCTTGGCGCGGCGGTTGCCACGCCGCGCGGCATGGATCCGGACGAGCAGCCGATCGGACAATTGCTGTTCAGCACGGCGCTGGTGCTGGCCCTGATCGCGGGCGTGCTCGGCTCGATCTGGCTCGGCTATTGTACGCCGACAGAGGGCGCGGGCGTCGGCGCCGTCGGGGCGCTGATCCTTGCTCTCATCAAGGGCATTTCGCTGCGCGAGATATGGCAGGTCGTGCTCAATGTCGGACGCACCTCCGGTCCGCTGCTGCTGCTATTGTTCTGCGCGCAGCTTTACTCGCGCGTACTGTCGATGACCGGCTTCACCGACACCGCAAAATCCGCGCTGATCGATACCGGGCTTGGACCGCTCGGCATCCTGATGGTGATGCTGGCGATCTGGATCGTGCTCGGCTGCCTGATCGATTCCATTTCGATCATCCTGCTCACCGTACCGATCTTCGCGCCCATTGCCGCGACGCTCGGCTACGATCCGCTGCTGTTCGCCATTATCGGAATCCTCGCCATCGAAACCGGCCTCCTCACCCCGCCCTTCGGCATATTGGTCTTCACGGTGAAGGCGGCCGTGCCCGAAGCGGGCGTCCAGCTCGCGGAAATCTTCCGCGGCGCGCTGCCATACTGGTTCATCCTGCTCGGCGTCATCGGCATCCTGATCGCGTTCCCGCAGATCGTGACGTTCCTGCCCTCGCTCTGACCCGCTCCCTTCGCAAGTGCGAAACAATCCCGCTGGAGGGATGCACTGGAAGCCGGTGCCATCTGCGAGTCGCGCAGTTTCTTTCCTCCATCGGCCGTCCGACAATGCGCACTCTGTTTCCGATTCAGGACTGGATCCGATGCCCTCCACTGTCGAGAAGCGCCAGACATTTCGCAAGCTGCATGAACGCGGCTGCTTTGTGATTCCGAACCCCTGGGACGTGGGCACCACGCGCTACCTTCAGAAGCTCGGATTCAAGGCGCTGGCGACGACCAGCCTCGGCTATGCCTATGCGGCCGGCTTCGCCGATGGCGAGGTGCCGCGCGACCGGATGCTCGCGCATATCGCCGAGATCGCAGCGGCAGCGGACGTGCCGGTCAATGCCGATTTCGAGGGGGGCTTCGCGCATGAGCCGGACGGCGTGGCGGAGAGCGTTGCGCTGTGCGTGAAGACCGGCGTGGCCGGTCTGTCGATCGAGGATTCCACCGGCGACAAGGCGGCGCCGCTTTATCCGTTCGACGTGGCGCTGGCGCGCATCGCCGCCGCGCGCAAGGCCATCGATGCGTCCGGCCACGACGTCCTGCTGACCGCGCGCACCGAAGGCTTCATCCGCGGCCGTCCGGACATGGACGAAACGCTGAAGCGGCTGAAGGCCTTTGCCGGGGCCGGGGCTGACTGCCTCTATGCGCCGGGCATCCGCACCCGCGACGAGATCCGGACCGTGGTGAATGCGGTGGCGCCGAAGCCGGTCAATGTGCTGATCGGCTGGCCGAGCGATCTCAGCGTGCAGGACATTGCCGCCATGGGTGCGCGGCGCATCAGTGTCGGCGGCGCGCTGGCGCGGGCGGCCTGGGGCGGCTTCATCCGCTCGGCGCGGCAGATCGCCGAGGGCGGCAGCTTCGGCGGGTTCTGCGATGCCGCGCCGGCGACCGAACTCAATGCCTTTTTCCACGAAGACCGCGCGAAGCGGAATGCGCAATGAGCGAGCCTGAACCGAAGCCGGCCCTGCCACCGGGGCCGGTCACACTGACCGGGCGTTTCGGGCGGGTGGAAAAGCTCGATGCCAGCAAGCATGGCGCGGATCTGTGGGCGGCCATGCAGGGCCATCCGCAGGTCTGGGATTACATGCCCTATGGACCGTTCGACACTGCCGACGCCTTTCGGCAATGGCTCGACGGGCGGCAAAAGCTGGCCGATCCGTATGTCTATGCGA
>JAEVZN010000417.1 GCA_023392205.1 Pseudomonadota bacterium | reverse complement strand
CGCATCCCCTTCATGTCCAGGGCCATCGCGTCCTTGTCGACCGGATGACTATCTATCACGGCCAGCGAATCCCGCATAGCCGAGAGCATCATAAACTCCTCGACCGTCAGGGATGAGGACACGTCCGGTCCAAACATACGCTTGTCGAGGGTGATGTGCGCTTCGATCAGATCGGCGCCGCGCGCCATCGCGATCATGGCCGGATAGATCTGCCCGGAATGGTCGGACAGGCCTACCGCGCATTGAAAGCGATCGCGTAATTCGGCGATGACATTGAGGCCGACATCCTGCAATTGAGTAGGATAACGGCTGGTGCATTGCAGGATCGCGACCGGCGCGCCGGTCACGGCAAGCGTATCATAGGCCTTGGCGATCTCGTCAAAGGGACTCATCCCGGTGCTCAGAAGCACGGGCTTTCCTGTCGCACCGATGCGCTGAAGAAAGCCCGGCGACAGCACCTCGCCCGAGGCCACCTTCCAGGCCGGCATGCCGAGTTTCTCGAGTAGTTCCAGCGCGCGCACGGAGAAAGCCGAACTGATGAAGCCCAGCTTCTTCTCGCGCGCGTGTTCCGCAAGGCCCGCCCATTGCTCGTCGGTGAACTCCATGCGTTTCCAGTAATCGAAACGGGTGGCGTCCTGTTTGGAGAATTTGATGCGAAACGGTTCGTCGCGTGTCGATTCCTCGTCGGCAAAATGCGTCTGGAATTTGACGGCGTCCACGCGCGCCGCAGCAGCGGCATCGATGAAAGCGTGCGCAAAGCCAAGCGAGCCATCGTGCGCTTGCGCCACTTCGGCAATCAGGTAAGGCGGATGGCCGCCCCCGACGGCGCGCCCGTCGATCGTGAAACTGGCCGGGGCAGACATCACGCAGCGATTTCTTCAAATCTGCGGGCCACGACCTTGCCTCCGGGCAGCACCTCGTAGATCAGATCGGCATTTTTCAACGTGCTGATGCGGTGAGCGATCGCGATGACCGTCGCATCCCCGGACAAGGACTGGATCGATGCCTGAATCGCAGCCTCGGTCTTGCCGTCGAGCGCACTTGTACCCTCGTCAAAGACGAAAACGTCCGGGCGCCGAACAAAAGCGCGGGCGATGGCAAGCCGCTGTCTCTCACCGCCGGAAAGCGTCGACCCTTGGTCGTGTACAATTGTGTCGTAACCTTGTGGCAGCCGCATAATGAAATCGTGCAAACCGGCCGCGCGTGCGGCCGCCTGAACATCATCAAGCGTCGCCCCCGGTGCACCGAGCTTGATATTCTCCGCTATGGTGCCGTGAAATATTGCTGGCGTCTGCTCCACAAATCCCATGCGCCGGCGCAACGAATGCAGCGAATATTCCTGGATGTTGCGGCCATTGATTGTAATCGATCCAGCGGTCGGATCGTACAGCCGCCCGAGCAGGTGACCGATGGTCGACTTGCCGGCGCCGGTCGGACCCACAATCCCGATCATTTTTCCTTTTGGAAACACGAGCGACAGGTCGGTGAAGACAGGCTTGCCGTCGATGTAGCCGAACGTGACATTTCGAAACTCGATGTCGCTGTCGACCCTTTCTAGTTCCATGCCCTGCCGCACTGATTTCGCCATGCTATTCGTGTTGACCAGCCGCTGCACCAGCGGCAGCGACGGGGCGATAGTCGCAAGGTTCAGGCGCATATTGAAGAGACTGCTCAGGACGTTGAGTAGGCGCGAGCAGACGATCGCAAAGGCACCAATCAGCGGAGCAGCCTCCTGGTACGGCACGCCATAGCCGCGCGCGAGCACGATGAAGACGACCGCCACCGTGAGGATGACGACGAACTCCACGAAATAAGTCGGTGCTTTGCTGAACACGGCCATGAGCACATTGACACGCGTCTGCTTGCGTTGCGGGCGCTTCAGCCGCTCAAGGACTTCACTTTCGACACCGAAAAGCTTGATCGTGCTGGCGCAATAGATCGGCTCAGAGGTGACTGCCATCATCGCCTGCTTGGAGCCCATGCGTTTGCGGCCAAGCCTCTGCATCGGCTGCAACGCATAAGGCCGCACGACGACCGCGATGAAAACAACAACGGCCAGCAACCCGGCCGTCATTTTCCAATTCAGCAGAAAAAGCGTGCCGATGAGCGCGACTGCAAAGATGCTCTTGGTCATCAGGACCAGAAGTTGTTCCACACCCTTCGAGGCGATTCCCGTTTCGCCCAAAATATTCTGGATGATCTTGCCGCGTCGCTCGCCGACGATGGAGACATATGGTCCGTACAAATAATGGCTGAGCGCCGCCAGTCGCCAATCCTCCTGCAGGCGATTGATCCACAACGTCGTCGTGACCGTGTTCAGCGCCAGCAAAAGTGCTTTCAGGAAGAAAATCACGATGGCAAGAATGAGGAGGCCTTCGGTAACGGAGGTGCCAGAGATGCGCATCGCAATGCGGCGCAGTACGTCCCAAACCGGGCCCTGCAGCTTGCCGGTTCCAACCACACTGTCGAGCATGGGATAGATGATCGCGAGGCCCAAGCCTTCGGCGATCGCGGCGGCAAAGCTCAAAACGACAGCCGCAACCAGCAGACGCGGACGTTGCGTGATCAGGGTCCGGTAAACGGCAAAGAAGCCGGCCAGACTGAAGACTTCCTTGCGGGCAACGTGCTTCACAATGATTTCCGGAATATTCGCAGAAACGGCAATGCCCACGCATACGCCGAGACATGTAAAGAGGTAACGGCGTCTCTTCACCGTCTGGACGGCCAAAGCAGGGCGCCCCGCCCCATCATGTGCGACGATAGCATTACGCTCCGCCGCCGCAGCAAGTCAACCCCCGAACAGGCCCCGGCAGAACGCCATATTTGTCCGTGGAAAGCGGCTAAGGACGGTCCTGCGGAGCAGGTTGCGCGGCACCAAAGCTTCGCCTAAGACACGGGCGGTCCCGCTCATCCGACAGCCACTTATTCCGCCGCCGATGGGCGCAAGAAGCTCAATGTTTGTCCATTCCGTCCTGTATTTCCTGTTCCGGGAGTTCGCCCGCTGGCGGCAACCATGGCTCGCCGCGGCGCTGCTCTACCTGGTGACGCGCCGGCTGCACGCGCGCGCGCGGTCACATGGCAAGCCTTCGCATCGCGCACTGGTCATGGCGCGAACCGGCTTTTTCGAGGACATCGAAGAGAGCTTTCGCGATGCGCGCGATTTTGAAATCGTTGTATGGCCGAGTTTCGCATTGAAGGCCCTTGCGGCCCCCATTCTTTCGCCCCAGCTCGATCATAATTTCTATCTCACGACGGATGCGGAAATTCAGGCCACCAAACGCGCTTATCGGGATTTTCTGGCGCTGACCTGGTCGCATTTCTCCAAGCTGATGCCGATCGACGTGGTCCTGACGGGCAATTTCAGCTATTGTGCGGAGCGGGAATTTGCCTCCATGCTGGAACAGGTCGGCACGCCGTTCGTCGCGATCCACAAAGAGAATGTGCGTCCGCCGCGGCGCGTTGAATACTGGCGTCACCTGTACAAGGAGCGGCGCGGACCGTTCACCGGCCGCAAGGTCCTGGTCTATAACGAGATCGAACGTCGTTTGCAGATCGAAAGCGGCGTTGCCGCGCCGGAACGCATTGTCATCACCGGCATGCCACGGCTGGACCGCATCCATCGCTGGCGGCGCGAGCATGCGGGGCCATCGGGCGACCGCACACGGCCCCAGGTTTTGTTTTTCGCCTTCGCACGGCAAGAGAAATTCACCGCCATTCAGCGCAAACCATCGGCCGGGGTCGCCGGGAATATGGAGGCAATGGATGGCGATTGGGGGAAGCTTGGGTGGATAGAGCTCGGCGAGGGCTCACACCGGGCCATGGTAAACTTGGCACGGCAGCGCCCTGATATCACTGTCGTCGTGAAAACCAAGGGTCAGCGGCGGAAGAAGGATGATATCCTTCTGATGCTGCAATCTGCGGCCGATACTCTGCCCTCCAATCTGAAGCTTGTGACCGGTGGCGACCCGTTCGCGCTGATGATTGAAAGCCGCGTCGTGGTCGGCTTCAATACAACTGGCCTTCTGGAGGCCATTGCTGCGGGGAAACCGGCTGTTGTCCCGTGGTTCGGCGAAGCACAGGATGACACGATGCGAGATAACAT
>JAEVZN010000294.1 GCA_023392205.1 Pseudomonadota bacterium | reverse complement strand
GCGCGCGACATTCCAGACGCCGAGATGGTCTGGGTGGACAATCTAGGCCACAAACCCGACTGGGTGGCGCCTGATCTGGTGGTCGCGGCGATCGAGAAGGTCGCGGGCAAGCCAGTCGACCTGCAAGCGGCGGTGAAAAAGGTTGAAGCCCGCATAGAAGACGACGCGTTCGGCCCCGCTGCTGCCTGCCCCGACGAGAAACCCGAACTCTCCCCGGCGGGCTGAAGACCGGTCAGAGACCGCTCATGCCGTCAGAGCCGATATAGGCGATGCGCAGCATGTTGGTTGCGCCCGGCGTGCCCAGCGGAACGCCGGCGGTGATGATGATGCGATCACCGGCTTGGCCGAAATCTTCCTGGTAGGTGATGCGGCAGGCGCGATCGACCATGTCGTCGAGGTTGCTTGCGTCCTGCGTCACGACGCAATGGGTGCCCCACACCAGCGACAGCCGTCGTGCGGTCTCGACAACGGGCGACAGCGCGATGATCGGTAGCTGCGGGCGCTCGCGGGCCGCGCGAAGACCGGTGGTGCCGGACGAGGTGTAGGTCACGATCGCCGACAGCTTCAGCGTCTCGCCGATCTGCCGTGCTGCAAGCGAGATGGCGTCGGCGCCGGTCGCTTCGGGTTCGGAGCGCTGGGCGTTGATGATGCCGGGATAAAGCGGGTCCTTCTCCACCTGCGTCGCGATCGCGTCCATCGTGGCGACTGCCTCGACCGGATAGTCGCCGGCAGCCGATTCGGCTGACAGCATGATCGCGTCCGCACCTTCGAAAACGGCAATCGAGACGTCGGAAACCTCGGCGCGTGTCGGAACCGGCGCGGTGATCATCGATTCAAGCATCTGGGTGGCAACCACCACCGGCTTGCCGGCGCGCCGGGCGGCGCGGGTGATCTGCTTCTGGATGCCGGGCACCGCCTCGAGCGGCATTTCCACGCCGAGGTCGCCGCGTGCCACCATCAGCGCGTCGGAAAGTTCTATGATCTCGGCGAGCCGCGTGACTGCCTGCGGCTTCTCGATCTTGGACATCAGCGCGGCGCGGCCGCGGGCAACCTTGCGCACTTCCGCCAGATCTTCCGGCCGCTGCACGAAGGACAGCGCGATCCAGTCGACGCCGGTGGCAAGAACCGCCTCGAGATCCTTGCGGTCCTTGTCCGTCAGCGCGCCGATCGGCAGGTCGGTATCGGGCAGGCTGACACCCTTGCGATTGGATATCTTCGTGCCGGCGACGACGGTGCAGACAATCTTGTGTCCGTCGGTCTCGACCGCCTTGAGCTGGAGCTTTCCGTCATCGATCAGAAGCCTGTGGCCCGGTTCGACCGACTGCAGGATCTCCGGATGCGGAAGCTGCACGCGCGTCTCGTCGCCGGGCGCGGGGTCGTCATCCAGTACAAAGGTCTGGCCCGGCGTCAATTCGACGGAATCACTGGCAAACTTGCCTACGCGGAGCTTCGGCCCCTGCAAATCCGCAAGAATGCCGATCGGACGGCCGACATCCTTTTCCACCTTGCGGATGCGCTCGACCAGCGTGCGCATCAGCGGATGGTCGGCGTGGCTCATATTGATGCGGAACACGTCCGCCCCGGCTTCGAAAAGCCGCCTGATCATAACTTCTTCCGAAGATGCCGGTCCGAGCGTCGCGAGTATCTTGACCTTGCGGCTGCGTCTCATTGATTACCCGTTCCCGTGACGGCAGCGCCGCCATTTGCCGGCTCGTCGGTGAGTTGGACCATCCAGCTCGCCTGTTCCCGTGTGTCGTATTCCTGGAAGCCAGCGCGCTGGAAGCCGCGCGCGAAGCAGTCTCCGGCACCGGCAATCTTGAACTCGCGCTCGGCCACGCACATGTTGACCGGCCCGTCCCAGCGTCCGCCGCGCTCGGCGTCTTCGGCATAAAGATAATAATAGCGTGAGGACAGTGCGCCCTCGATCAGCGTCTTGCTGGTCGAGCGTTCGATGTGCCACCAGCCCTCAGTGACCCAGCCGGTGCTGGCGCGCTAGCCGATGGAAACGCCGACGAGACTTTGCGTGGCGTTGCAGACGCGGAAATCGGCAAGCGCCGGTGTCGCGGTCGCCAGCGCGGAACCCGCTATGGCGAAGCCGGACAGGCCTGCCAGGAGGCAGAAACGTGTCGCTCTCGCCGAAGCCGTCTTCATCACCCTCGCCACCGGAATCGTCATCTCTCAAGTCCTTTTCGGGGAAGTGCAAGCCTGGGTCAACGCATGCCGACGGGCAGGTGAACCGATTTAGATCGCGGATTCGACAGCCGACGATCATCCTCGCCGATCCTGCCCGAAAGCTTGTCGAAACAGCGGCATTGCATGGTTTGGCGGTTCATGAAACACAGGCCGCTGCATCTTTTCAGCTTTCGGATCGTTTGATGACGCGTGACGCCCTTTTCGCTCCTTTCGAAGCCATCGAAGGCGACCGGACCAGGGGACTGGTCCTGCTCGCCGATCATGCCGGGCGCGCGCTTCCCGAGGAGTATGGCGATCTCGGCCTGCCTGCCGCGGAATTCGACCGGCACATAGCCTACGACATCGGCGTCGAGACCGTGACGCGCCGGCTGGCCGCGCGGCTCGGCGTGCCGGCAGTCATGGCGCGCTTTTCGCGCCTGCTGATCGACCCCAACCGCGGCGAGGATGATCCGACTCTGATCCGCCAGCTCTATGACGGCACGATCGTGCCCGCGAATTATCCGATGAGCGACGAGGAGCGGGAACGGCGGCTGGAGCGCTATTATCGCCCATACCACGACGCCGTCGGGTCGATGGTTGCCTCGGTTGCGTCGGCAACCGGCGCTGCACCCTTCATCTTCTCGATCCATTCGTTCACGCCTTCCATGCAGGGCCGCGCCCGGCCGTGGCATGTCGGGGTGCTGTGGGATTCCGACGCCCGCGCGGTGCGGCCGCTGCTCGACATGCTTTCCACCGATCCCGCACTGACGGTGGGCGACAACGAGCCCTATGACGGCGCGTTGCGCGGCGACACGATGTTCCGCCACGCCATCGTCAACGGTTACGCCCATGCGCTGATCGAGCTGCGGCAGGACCTGATCGCAGAAGCACGCGACGCCGAGGCGTGGGCGGATCGGCTGGTGCCCATCCTTGAAGCGATCAACGCGCTGCCCGATATTCATGAGGTGCAGCAGCATGGCTCGCGGACCGGGCCGATCTGAGCTGGCGAAGGAGCAATGACCATGCCCGACCTGACCGAGGACCAGAAGCGCGATTTCGAGGCGGCTGCCTTCCGCACCCTCGTGGAGCATTTGCGCACGCGCACCGATGTGCAGAATATCGACCTGATGAATCTCGCAGGATTCTGCCGCAACTGCCTGTCCAACTGGTATCGCGACGCGGCCGGAGAGGCTGGCGTCGCGCTCGACAAGGAAGAGGCGCGGGAGATCGTCTACGGCATGCCC
>JAEVZN010000233.1 GCA_023392205.1 Pseudomonadota bacterium | reverse complement strand
GTGCTGGGCGCCATCGCGATGACGATTGCCGCGATCACCGACGCGGCCTATGCGCTGCTGACCGGCCGCGCGCGGCTGTTCCTGACGCGGGCGCGGGTGCGGCTGATTTCACGGGTCAGCGGCCTGTTTCTCATTGGTGGCGGGGTGTGGCTGGCGCTGACCCGCACGCGCTGAAGACACGCGTGCAGCCGTGACGCCCGGCCGCATGACAGACATGGACCCGAAATGTCGCGGCCGCGTTATCGTGAACGTTATCGTTCAGGGAGTCTTTCGCAATGGCACGCTCGCGCAGTGAAGAAAATCGTCTGCTCAACAAGGACGAGCAGGAGCTTGCGGCGCAGGCGCGGCATCCGGCCTTGTCCGAATTGTCGGACACCGATCTCACCGGCCTGATCGGCCGCCTGCGCGAGCGGCGCAACCGGGCGCGCGATGTGGCCTCGCGCCAGCGGCGCGAGATGCGCGGGAAGGCGGCGCCGTCAGGTGTGCAGCCGGCCGCCGACGATACCGGCTCGCGCGCAAAGCGCGATGTCCTCTCATCCGCGCTGAAGCGCGCCAACAAGGAGAAGGAGCGCCGCTCGTCCGGTCAGGTGGATATGGCGGAAAGCGGACGGCGCGCGCTTGCGATGAAACGCGCCGCACAGAAGAAGCAAAACCGTCCGGAATCCCGCACACCTGACAGGGGCATGCAGAATATCCCGAACGAAAAGCATCCCGAATCCGGGGCGCTGACACAGGAGGGTCACCGGCCCGTGCTGGAGCGCTCGCGCAAGGTACGATGATCGCACCCTGCGCATCCGTGCAGCTTCACATCCAGGGACGCTCGGCGCCGACCTTGCTTTCGAAGCTGTCGATGCGGTCCTTCTTGACCATGGTCAGGCCGATGTCGTCGAGACCGTTCAGCAGACAATGCTTGCGATGCGGATCGATATCGAACTTGATCGTGCCACCGTCGGGTCCGCGAATTTCCTGCTTCTCCAGATCTATGGTGAGGGTTGCGTTGGCGCCCCGTTCGGCATCCTCGAACAGCTTGTCGAGTTCGTCCTGTGTCACGCGGATCGGCAGGATGCCGTTCTTGAAGCTGTTATTGTAGAAGATATCGCCGAACGAGGTGGAGATCACGCAGCGGATGCCGAAATCCAGCAGCGCCCACGGCGCATGTTCGCGCGACGATCCGCAGCCGAAATTGTCGCCGGCGACGAGAATCTTGGCATTGCGATAGGCCGGCTTGTAGAGCACGAAATCCGGATTCTCGCTGCCGTCGTCGTTGAAGCGCTTTTCCGAAAACAAGCCCTTGCCAAGGCCCGTACGCTTGATCGTCTTCAGGTACTGCTTGGGAATGATCATGTCGGTGTCGACATTGACCACCTTCAAGGGCGCCGCAACGCCTTCCAGAATTGTAAACTTGTCCATGTCTCTGCATGTCCTCGCAGGAATGAGCGGCCAACTTTGGCCCATCGCGCCGTTTCGCCGCCCTGTTTAAGCCTGGCAGCCGAGGGGTCAAGTCGACCCGAGGGCGTCGATCCCGGCCTTGGCGATCTCCTCATCCTGGTCCGAGCGCACGCCGGACACGCCGATGGCGCCAAGGCAATCGCCTTCATGCAGGATCGGCAGCCCGCCCTGGATCTGCAGGACGCCCGGAAAATTGAGGAAGGCGGGCCGCTCCTTGATCATATCCTCCCAGAACTTCGACGGCCTGCGCGTGATGGCGGACGTTTTCGCCTTGGCGGTCGCCACTTCGGCGGTGGTCGCGGTCGCGCCATCCATGCGATCAAGATAGAGCAGGATGCCGGCATCGTCGACAATCGCGACCGTCACGTTCCAGTTCTTCTGCTCGGCATAGGCGCGGCAGGCCTTGGCCATCCGGTGCACATCCTCCGACGTCAGGCAATGTTTCTGGCGCATCCTTTTCCCTTGTCTCCGTTGTGAGGTCGGTTGCTTCGACGGCGTTATTGCACGCTGGCCTCGATCGCTTCCATATCATCGTCGGACAATCCGAAATGATGTCCGATCTCATGGATCAGGACATGCGCGATGATGGTGCCCAGCGCCTCGTCGTGCTCGGCCCAGTAGTCGAGGATCGGGCGGCGGTAGAGCCAGATCATGTTTGGCATGTGACCCGGCGCGCTTTCGGACCGGAACGGCAATCCGGTGCCCTGAAAAAGGCCAAGGATGTCGAACTCGCTATGCAGCCGCATCTCGGCCACCACATCCTGCGAGGGAAAATCGTCGACCCGGATGATCACCCCGTCGCACAGGATGCGAAATTCGTCCGGCAGCTTGGCAAAGACATCGGCCGCCATCGCCTCCATGCCAGCGAGCGACAGCGCCCGCACCTGCTGCCAGGCCAAAGGGTCGGCCAAAGATTCGGATTGCGGAGCGGTCCGGGCGCTGCCCGCAGGTTCCATCTCCCGCGTCGGCTCAATAGTCTTATCGCCAGCGCTCATGTCCTGCCATCGCGGCTTCAACGCAAATAGGTGAGGGCGAGGTAAATGCAGAGCACGACAACCGCAATGGCCGACAGGGTGCGGCCGATCCGGCGGCCCCAGCGCTCGACCGAATCTTCCGCGGGCACTTCCGAGGCCGTGAAATGAGCGACGCTACGCCGCAGCGAACCGGACAACAGGTCGCCCTCGCGATGCAGGCCGTCGAGGCTGCGCCGGGCTTTCCTTTCGCTCTCGGTGGTTGCATCCGGACCGGTCATGGGCGAACCATAGAACGATTGCGTCCCGGCCTTCAAACGCAGTTGACCTGATTGGCCGGATCGGAGACCGTGACACATGATCCTCGTCCGCACCCTGCTTGTGACTGCCGCGGCGTCATTTGTGGCGTTCGCCACGCCGGAACCCGCCCGGGCCGACGGCGCTGCCGCACTGCGCGCTGCGCCACAGGCCTATTCGGCGCAGGAGAGACGGCGCCCTCGCCCGCAGATCCGCGTGCAACCCGATCAGCCAGCGGCCTACGATTATCCAAGGCCCGGTCCCTATGCCTGGCCAGGTCCGGGTGCAGTCCGGGAATGTGTGGACTGGTACGCGACGGAATACCGGCCGAGTGGCGTCGTGGTCACGCCACAGATGCGCTGCCGCTGGGTCAGGCGTTAACGCTGCGCGGACATTCGCTCGCCGCATTTGATGGCGAGATTGAACTGGTCAGCCTCCGGGCGTTTTAGGTGGAAGAGGCGACTCACAACTTGTTGAGTCCCACCCTGGAGAGACAATGATGATCAAACTCCTTGCAGCATCCGCATTGCTTTGCGCGTCGCTGGTCTTCTCGCCGGCACCGGCCAAGGCGGCGTCCGAGGGCGCACGCCAGGCCACGCAGACGGTTCAGCACGACGAGATCAGTGCACGCCGCTATTACCGGCGTCACTACCGTCCGCATCGCTATTACCGTCCGCATCGTCACTATCGGAGCTATCGCTATTACCGGCCCTACCGGTATCATCACCGGCCGCGTTACTACCAGCGGCCGTATCGCACCTATCGTCATTATCGCTATTATTGATCGACCGCCCGCTTTCGGGCTGAATGTCTTCAAGGCCCGCCGCAAGGCGGGCCTTTTGCTTTCCCATCGCGCAGACAGTTCCATCTGAAACCGATGCCTTCGCGCTGCGTTAGGAGGCAGAGGCGACTGAGGACAAGGAGTTTGCGTGATGATGAAGGTTTGCACTGCATTGGCTGCGCTTGGCGTCGCGGCCGTCTTCGCGACACCGGTTCAGGCCGAGCAGACGCGCGCCCAGACAGATGGCGTTCGCAACATCGAGCAGATGGAATTCAGCGCGCAGCGCCGCCGTCATGCACGCGGGCACCGTCACTGGCAGCGCCGTTACGTTGCGCCGCGGCGTTATTACCGCCCGTATGGCTATGCCTATCGGCCCTACGGATACCGTTACCGTCCGTACGGCTATTACAGGCCTTATGGCTATTACCGGCCCGGCGTCGCGTTGGGCTTCGGGCACGGTCCGCGTTTCGGCTTCTGGTTCTAGACCGCGGACGATTGCATAAAGAAATGGCTGACAGAAAAATCGAAGGCCCGCCGCGAGGCGGGCCTTTATGCACGCCTGCGGATCAGACTCCGCGCTTTTTCCTGCGCTGGCCGAGCGTGCGAAGCCGCAATGCATTGAGCCGGATGAAGCCTTCCGCATCGCGATGGTCATATGCGACCGCGCCTTCCTCGAAGGTCACGAGATCCTGATCGTAGAGCGAATACGGGCTCTCGCGGCCGATCACCCAGGCGCTGCCCTTGTAGAGCTTAAGCGTCACCCGCCCGGTGACCAATTCCTGCGACTTATCGATCGCCGCCTGCAGCATCTCGCGCTCTGGCGTGAACCAGAAGCCATTATAGATCATCTCGGCGTATTTCGGCATCAGCTCGTCCTTGAGATGCCCGGCCCCGCGATCCAGCGTGATGCTCTCGATGCCGCGATGTGCGGCCAGCAGAATCGTGCCGCCCGGCGTCTCGTACATGCCGCGCGACTTCATGCCGACAAAGCGGTTCTCGACGAGATCGAGCCGGCCGATGCCGTTCACCTTGCCGAGATCGTTCAGGGCCTTGAGCAGCGTCGCAGGCGACATCTTTTTGCCATCGATCGCGACCGGATCGCCCTTCTCGAAATCGATGGTGATGACGGTCGGCTTGTCGGGCGCCGTCACCGGATCGTCGGTGCGCGAATAGACATAGTCCGGCACTTCCTGCGACGGATCTTCCAGCACCTTGCCTTCGGATGACGCGTGCAGAAGGTTTGCATCGACCGAGAACGGCGCCTCGCCGCGCTTGTCCTTGGCGATCGGGATCTGGTGCATTTCCGCGAATGCGATCAATTGTTCGCGCGAGCGCAGGTCCCATTCCCGCCACGGCGCGATGATGGTGATGTCCGGCTTCAGCGCGTAATAGGTCAGCTCGAACCGGACCTGGTCGTTGCCCTTGCCGGTGGCGCCGTGACACACCGCGTCGGCGCCCACCTGCTCCGCAATCTCGATCTGCTTCCTGGCGATCAGCGGTCGCGCGATCGAGGTGCCGAGCAGATACTGCCCCTCATAAACGGTGTTGGCGCGGAACATCGGGAAGACGTAGTCGCGCACGAATTCCTCACGCAAATCCTCGATGAAAATATTCTCCGGCTTGATGCCGAGCAGGATCGCCTTGTCGCGCGCAGGTGCCAGTTCCTCGCCCTGACCGAGATCGGCGGTGAAGGTCACCACCTCGCAGCCATAGGTCGTCTGCAGCCATTTCAGGATGATGGAGGTATCGAGGCCGCCGGAATAGGCCAGCACCACCTTTTTGACGTCGCCTTCTTTCGGCTCTCTGGCCATGAATCCTGCCTCGTGTCCCTGCTCTGCGGCGCGCGGCCTCGTGTCCGGTGGCGGACGGAAGGCGGCACGCGTGAAATCGCGCGGGACTATAGGCAGAACGGGTGGCGGCGCAACTTCCGGCGGCGACCTAGCGGCGCTGACGCTTCCGGGGGGCCTGATAACGCGGATTGGGCTCGCAGCGCCCGCCGATGCCGCTGATCGTCGCCAGGCATTGACGCAGGCTCACGAAGCCGCAATTCGGGGTCGTCCAGTCGTAACGCGCGCACCAGGGATATTCCCGCATCTGCGCTGCCGCCGGCTGGGCGGTCAGAAGCGCCGGGGCCAGCGCCACGGCCGCCAGGATCAGAATTCTACGCATCTGCGTCTCCGGAATTTTTCCGTTCCGGCGACAACGATGGATGGGCAGCAGCGTTCCGTAAGGGCCCGAAGCGGAAGGGCATGGATCTGCGAGAACATGGATCTGCGAGGACATGGATCTGCAATGACATGGGATCTGCAATGACACAGCCGGTGATCGATTTCTGGTTCGATTTCGCCTCGACCTATTCCTATCCCGCCGCCATGCGCGCTCCGGCTCTCGCGGAGCAGGCGGGGGTGCGCATCCAGCCGCGGCCGTTCCTGCTCGGACCGATTTTCAAGGCGCATGGCTGGGACAATTCGCCGTTCAATATCTACGAGAGCAAGGGCCGCTACATGTGGCGCGATATCCAGCGCATCTGCGACGCGCTCGGCATTCCATTCCAGAAGCCCGGCGTGTTCCCGCAGAACGGCCTCCTGGCCGCGCGCACGGCGCTGGCGGGCGAGACCCAGCCCTGGCAGGGCGAATTCTGCCGCGCCGTGTTCAGCGCCCAGTTTGCCGAGTGCAAACGGATCGACGACCCGGCCGTGATCGGAGACATCCTGAGCGCGCTCGGGACGGCTCCGCGCGATGTGTTCGATCTGGCCCAGTCAGAGCCGCTTAAACACAAGCTGCGCGCGCAGACCGAACAGGCCGGCTCGCTGGGGATTTTCGGCGCGCCAAGTTTCGTGACGGAAGATCGCGAATTGTTCTGGGGCAATGACCGGCTGGAGGCCGCCATCGCCTGGGCGAAGAAGAATGCTGGAACCTGATCGGCCGGGCCGCGTTACCAGAATACGACGCGATTGATGAGACGAAAATTGGCGAGCAGGCGGCCCACAGCCGCCGGAAACCCCGGGGGATGGACCACCCCGGGGTTTTTTTCACGCCTGCGTCGCTTCAATTAAGCTTGCTGATCTGCAAAGGAACGGGTGGGCAGGCGCGGCATTGTCGTTCGCCGGGCCGGGGCTTCTTCGTCCCATCTTCACTCCGTCCCGGTGACCCCGGCCGCAAAGCCGGGGTCTTCCTTATTCGCGCTGCGTGACGGCACAACGTCAGGGGTCGAGCCGCATGGGAAGGCCCGCCTGCGCCATGTGGTCCTTAGCTTGGCGGATGGTGAACTCCCCGAAATGGAAGATCGAGGCCGCCAGCACCGCGGTCGCATGCCCGTCCCGAATGCCTGCCACCAGATGATCGAGATTGCCCGCGCCGCCCGAAGCGATCACCGGCACGCATACGCTGTCGGCAATGGCGCGGGTCAGCGCCAGATCGAAACCGGACTTCGTGCCGTCGCGATCCATCGAGGTCAGCAGGATCTCGCCGGCGCCCAATGCGACGACCTCCTGCGCATAGGCGATGGCATCGATGCCGGTGGCCTTGCGACCGCCATGGGTGAAAATCTCCCAGCGGTCGGTTTCGCCCGCGCCTGAAACCTTCTTGGCATCGATGGCCACGACGATGCATTGATCGCCGAATTTCTCCGCCGCTTCCTTCACGAAAGCCCGGCGGTCGACGGCGGCGGTGTTGATCGACACCTTGTCCGCGCCCGATTGCAGCAGCCCGCGAATATCGTCGACACTGCGCACGCCACCGCCCACCGTCACCGGCATGAAACAGGCTTCCGCCGTGCGCCGCACGACGTCGAGCATCGTGCCCCGGTTCTCATGACTTGCGGTGATGTCGAGAAACGTCAGTTCGTCCGCGCCCGCCGCGTCATAGGCGATGGCCGCTTCCACCGGATCGCCGGCATCGCGCAGATCGATGAAATTCACGCCCTTGACGACGCGTCCGTCCTTCACGTCGAGGCAGGGAATGATGCGGACCTTGAAGCTCATGACGGGGTGCGCGAGCTGCGAATGAGCGCCAGCGCGTCATTCGCATTCAGCCGCCCGTCATAGAGCGCGCGTCCGGCAATCGCGCCTTCGAGCTTGTGCGCGCGCGGTTCGAGCATCGCCTTCACATCGTCGATGGATGCGAGCCCGCCCGATGCGATCACCGGAATGGCGATGGAATCGGCCAGCGCCAGCGTCGCATCGAGATTGAGGCCCTTCAGCATGCCGTCGCGCGCAATGTCGGTATAGACGATGGCCGCAACGCCGGCATCCTCGAAGCGGCGCGCGATATCGAACACGTCGAGTTCGGAGGATTCCGCCCATCCCTGGACCGCGACCTTGCCGTCGCGGGCATCAAGGCCGACAGCGACGCGGCCGGGAAACTGTGCTGCCGCTTCCTTGACCAGCGCCGGATCGCGCACCGCAGCCGTGCCGATGATCACCCGGTTCACACCCTTGTCGAGCCAGCCCTCGACCGTTTCCAGATTGCGGATGCCGCCGCCGAGTTGCACCGGGATATTGGTCGCTTCCAGAATGCGCTCGACCGCGCTGCCATTCACCGGCTTGCCGGCAAAGGCGCCGTCGAGGTCGACGATATGCAGATATTCAAAACCGGCCAGTTCGAACGAATAGGCCTGCTCGGCCGGATCGCGATTGAAAATCGTGGCGCGCGCCATATCGCCCTGTTCGAGGCGTACGCACAGCCCGTCCTTGAGATCGATGGCAGGGAAAAGGATCACGCTTTCCGACTTTCACTCTCGCGCCGCGCCGCTCCAGCGCGTTTTCACGGTTTCCATTTCAGGAAATTGGCGATCAGCGCAAGCCCGAGTTTCTGGCTCTTTTCCGGATGGAATTGCGTGCCGACCATATTGGCGCGGCCGACAATCGCGGTGACAGGTCCGCCATATTCGGCCTGCGCGATCAGATCGTCGCGATGCGCGGGCGTGAGCTGGTAGGAATGCACGAAATAGGCATGCAACCCGCTCTCGCCGGTCGCGATGTTGTCGAGCAGCGGATGCGGACGCGCAGGCTGCAACGTATTCCAACCCATATGAGGGATTTTCAGCGACGGATCGGACGGCGCGATGCGGTCCACCTCCCCCGCGATCCAGCCGAGTCCTTCGGTGACCTGATATTCACGGCCGCGCTCCGCCATCAGCTGCATGCCGACGCAAATGCCGAAAAACGGACGGCCGCGCTCACGCACGGCAGTGTTGAGCGCATCCACGAGCCCCGGCACCGCATCGAGCCCGCGCCGGCAATCGGCAAATGCGCCGACGCCCGGCAGCACCACGCGATCGGCCGACGCGATCGCATCCGGATCGCTGGTCACAACGATCTCTTCGGCCAGCCCGCTGTCGCGCGCCGCCCGTTCGAAAGCCTTGGCCGCGGAATGCAGATTGCCGGAGCCGTAATCCACCACCGCCGTGGTCATGTGCGGTCCGGCTGCGGGAACGAGCCGATCACATCGGAAGCAGGCGCGCGCGCCATCCGCACCACGCTCTCGGATTGCGGCGGGGGCGGCGCGGCATTCTGACGGAGGCCGGCCTGCCAGTTCACGAAGAAGCGCCGCTCGGCATCGTCCTGGTTGTCGGCGACCACGACCCCGACATTGCTCCAGCCGCGCCGGGCGAGTGTCCAGCGGCGCAAGGTTGCGCCTTCGAGGCCGACCAGAAACGCCATGGCGAGATAAACCAGCGTGCGGACATTGCCCGGCACACCGACCTGGCGCAGACCGATCTCGACCAGCATCGACAGCGCGACGAAGAGAATCGCGACCAGCCACATCCGGTGACGCAGCATCCAAAATAATGTCAGCAGCAAGCCCCAAACATAGAATCCATCGCGCACGAAGGTGAAGCGCGTCGGCTCCGGGCTGTTGGCATGCTTGCCCAGCGGCGGCTGATGAACGGTGTAGACGGCCATTCGGTCTCATCCTCGTTCTCAGGACCGCTCGTCCCCGCGAAAGCGGGGATCCAGATCCTGGACGGCTGGATTCCCGCCTACGCGGGAATGAGCGGAGCCAGAGATTTAGACTCCATCTCCATTTATCTCACCCGCCCAGCGAACCCTTGGTGGACGGAATTTCGTTGGCCGCTTGCGGATCGATGGCAAGCGCGATCCGCAACGCCCGCGCCAGACCCTTGAAGCAGGATTCGGCAATATGATGGTCGTTGCTGCCATATAGCGTTTCGACATGCAGGGTGATCCCGGCATTCATGGCGAAAGCCTGGAACCATTCGTTGACCAACTGGGTGTCGAAAGTGCCGATCTTGTCGCGTGCGAATTCGGCTTTGAACACGAGGAAGGGCCGTCCCGACACATCGACCGCCACGCGCGTCAGCGCCTCGTCCATCGGCAGATGCACGTCGGCATAGCGGGTGATGCCCTTCATGTCGCCGAGCGCCTGCCGCAAGGCCTGCCCGAGCGCAATGCCCACATCTTCGGCCGTATGGTGATCGTCGATATGCAGGTCGCCCTTGGCGCGCGCGGTGATATCCATGCGCGAATGCCGGGCCAGCAGATCCAGCATATGATCCAGAAAGCCGATCCCGGTCGCGATCTCCGAGCGGCCGGAGCCGTCGACGGTCACTGCCACCGCGATGTCGGTTTCCTTGGTCTTGCGCGTGATGTCGCCTTTGCGCATGCGTCGTCCGGCCCGGTGGTGAAATGGTCCGGCCTTGTATCAGGGGGCAAGACGTTCTGCCACAGGGGCCGCGGCCAATTTGCAAAGACCCTGACTCATCCCTAAATCACGGCAGCCACAGGGTTTCATGTTCATGTCTTCGTCCGAAATGCCGGCCCAGAGCCCGCTCTGGCACGGCACCACCATTCTCACGGTCCGCAAGGACGGCAAGGTCGCCGTCGGCGGCGACGGTCAGGTCTCCATCGGCCAGACCGTGGTCAAGGCCAATGCCCGCAAGGTGCGCCGGATCGGCAAGAGCGACGTGATCGGCGGCTTTGCCGGCGCCACGGCGGATGCCTTCACGCTGTTCGAGCGGCTGGAGGGCAAACTCGAGCAATATCCGGGGCAACTCCTCCGGGCCTCCGTGGAACTGGCTAAGGACTGGCGCACCGACCGCTACCTGCGGCGGCTGGAGGCGATGATGATCGTGGCCGACAGCCAGACCTCGCTGGTGCTGACCGGCACCGGCGACGTGCTCGAACCCGAATCCGGCATCATGGGGATCGGATCGGGCGGGAATTATGCGCTCGCCGCCGCCCGCGCGCTGGCCGATTCGCCCCTTTCGGCCGAGGAGATCGTGCGCAAGGCGCTCGATATCGCCGCCGATATCTGCGTCTACACCAACCGCAATGTCACCGTCGAAACGCTCGATGCTGCGTGATCCGCACCAGATCGGCTTCATCCCGGTGGCGCCCGACCATTATCCGCTGCTTGAGGCCTGGCTGAAGGCCCCGCATATGCGGGAATGGTGGGGCGATCCCGACGAGGAATTCGGCTTCATCCGCGACATGGTGGAAGGCCGCGACACCACGCGCCCCTTCCTGATCGCATGCGATGGCGATCTCATCGGCTATATCCAGTATTGGTTCATAGGCCATCATCAGAACGAGACATGGACGAAGGACAATCCGTGGCTGCTGGAATTGCCGCCCGACACCATCGGCGTGGATCTGTCCATCGGTGACGCAGACAAACTCTCGCAGGGTATCGGATCGGCGGCGCTGGCCGCCTTCGCCAAAGACCTGCGCGACAAGGGCTATACCTCAATCGTCATCGACCCCGACCGGCACAATGCGCGCGCCGTGCGCGCCTATGAAAAGGCCGGATTCCGCCCCGTTGCGCATCTCGAAGGGCGCACCGGCGATACACTGATCATGCACTACGACCCGGACGCGAACGCCAAGACATGACCGACTTTTCCCCCCGCGAGATCGTTTCCGAACTCGACCGCTTCATCATCGGCCAGCACGACGCCAAGCGTGCGGTGGCGATTGCGCTACGCAATCGCTGGCGCCGGCTGCAGCTCGACGACAAGCTGCGCGAAGAGGTGATGCCGAAAAACATCCTGATGATCGGACCCACCGGCGTCGGCAAGACCGAGATTTCGCGGCGTCTGGCGAAGCTCGCCGGCGCGCCCTTTATCAAGGTCGAAGCCACCAAGTTCACCGAAGTGGGCTATGTCGGCCGCGACGTCGAGCAGATCGTGCGCGATCTGGTGGAAGTCGGAATTGCGCAGACCCGCGAGCGCAAGCGCAAGGACGTGCTGGCACGCGCCGAGGCCGCCGCAGAAGAGCGTGTGATCAACGCGCTGGTCGGCGAAACCTCGAGCCCCGCCACCAAGGAATCGTTCCGCCGCAAGCTGCGCAGCGGCGAACTCAACGACAAGGAAATCGAGATCGAGGTGCAATCGGGCGGCGGCGGCATGCCGATGTTCGAGATTCCCGGCATGCCGGGCGCACAGATGGGTGCCATCTCCATCGGCGATATTTTCGGCAAGCTCGGCGGCAAGCCGAAGACGCGGCGGATCACCGTCGGCGAATCGCACGACATTCTGGTTAACGAAGAGGCCGACAAGCTGCTCGATCAGGATACCCTCACCCAGGAATCGATCCGCATGGTGGAGCAGAACGGCATCGTCTTCCTCGACGAGATCGACAAGATCACCGTGCGTGAAGGCCGCAGCGGCGGCGATGTCTCGCGCGAAGGCGTGCAGCGCGATCTGCTGCCGCTGATCGAGGGCACCACCGTCTCCACCAAGCACGGTCCGGTGAAGACCGACCATATCCTTTTCATCGCATCGGGCGCCTTCCATGTGTCGAAGCCGTCCGACCTGCTGCCGGAATTGCAGGGCCGCCTGCCGATCCGCGTCGAATTGCGCGCGCTCACCCGCGAGGATTTCCGCCGCATCCTCACCGACACCGAGGCCTCGCTGATCAAGCAATACATTGCGCTGATGGGCACCGAAGGCGTGACGCTGGAATTCACCGACGATTCCATCGACGCCATCGCCGATATCGCGGTGCTGGTGAATACCAGCGTCGAGAATATCGGCGCCCGGCGATTGCAGACGGTGATGGAGCGCGTGCTCGACGACATCTCGTTTTCGGCAGCAGACCGCGGCGGTGAGACGCTGGTGGTCGACGGCGATTATGTCCGCAAATATGTCGGCGACCTTGCCCAGAATGCCGATCTGAGCCGCTTCATCCTGTAGGTGGCTTCAGCCGAACCCGCGGTCCCCGTTCACCCGTTGCGGCCGTAAAGCCACACGCGCCCATCGGCCATGCCGCCATCGGTGCAGCTTGCGTTGACAGGGCGCTGCCTCAAAGTGTTATGTTATAACATAATGTTCTGGGGGCTTTGAAATGAGACGACACGCCGGGCTGATGACATCCGTCGCCCTGATACCATTCATCATGGTGCCCGAAGGGGCTCTCGCGCAGGTTCCGGTGGAATTGCCGGCCATTTCCGTGACGGCAAGCCCGATCCAGCGCCGTGTGCCGGTCCGCACCGGGCCGGTGGATCCCGCACCGGCCCCGGTGCCCGCAGCACCGG
>JAEVZN010000162.1 GCA_023392205.1 Pseudomonadota bacterium | reverse complement strand
ATGATGTGCTCGATCAGGATGATGGTGATGCCGCGCTCGTTCAGCCGGATCAGCAGCGATACAATGTCCTTCACCTCGGAATCCGACAGGCCGGCCATGGCCTCGTCGGCGATCAGCAGCTTTGGATCGGCGGCCATCGCGCGCGCCAGTTCGAGCTTGCGCATCTCGACCTGGGTCAGGTCACGGGGCAGCTTCTTCGCCTTGTGTTCGAGCGCCACAAGCTGCAGCACTTCGTGGCATCGCGAATCCATTTCCGCGTGGGTGTGCGGCACGTCGCGCCGTCGGGCGACGGTATAGAGCAGCGGTACGCGCAGATTGTCCGCGACCGTCAGGCTGTGGAAGGGGCGGGGCAGCTGGAAAGAGCGCGCTAGCCCGAAATGCGTGCGCTGATGCGCGAGCAGACCGTTCATCGGCTTGCCGTCGAAGGTCACGGTGCCGGTCTCGTTGTGCAGCGTGCCGGACATGCAATTGACCAGCGTGCTCTTGCCGGAGCCGTTCGGGCCGATCAGGCCCAGGCGCTCGCCGGGCAATACATCGAGGTCGATGCCGTCCAGCGCGACAAAGCCGCCGAAGCGCTTGCCGACATTCTCGATCTTGAGCAGGGGTGCGGTCATGACGGCTTCACCGCGGGATCTGGCGCCTGCACGGGCTCATCATCGGGCGGCTTACGGCGGAAATAATCGTTGAAGAGACCGATCAGGCCGTTGGGAGCGATGATGACGAAGAAGACCAGCAGCAGGCCGACAATCAGCAGGCTGACCGCCGACGATATGGTGACGCTGGCAATCTGTTGCAGCGAGCCGAGCAGGACCGCCCCGAGCAGCGGCCCGACCCAGCTCGTGGTGCCGCCGATCATCGGCATGGCGATGGAATTGACCGCATAGGCGAGCCCGAAGGCGGAGGAAGGCTCGAGGAAGCCGATGTAATAGGGGAAGGGGGCGCCGGCCATGCCCATGAAGGCGCCGCTCAATGTGGTGGCGATGAGCTTGAGGCGCAGCGTCGGGACGCCCGAGGCCTCGGCCGCCAGTTCATCGTCGCGGATGGTGGCAAAGCCATAGCCCAGCCGCGACCGCTCGATCGCGCGCGCGGTGGTCAGCGCGACCACAACAAGCACCAGCATCGCAAGGAACAGATACTCGATGTAATTGATGCCGAGCACGGCGACGGTGGCCGGCCGGATCACATAGGCACCGCGCGAGCCGCCGACAAAATCCCAGTTGACGATCAGCGTCTGCAGCACGACCGCCAGCGCCAGTGTGGCAATCGCGAAGAATACGCCACGCAGCCGAAGTGTGAGATAGCCGGTGCCAAGCCCGACCAGTCCCGCGACGATGCCGCCGAGGATGATCAGGACCGGGATCGGCGGCGGAGTGATCGCGCCGACGAATTCCGCCACCTCCGGCGAGAAATGCCGGTTCGCGAAGGCGGGAAGCTTGGTCATCACCACGGTGGTATAGGCGCCCATCGCGAAAAATGCGGCCGAGCCGAAATTCACATAGCCGCAATATCCGCCAAGGATGTTCCAGGCGGTGGCGAGGACGATGAATTGCAGAACGACATAGCCGGCAAAGAACAGGTAGTCGTTGCCGATGAAGCGTGCGCCAAGAAAGAAGGCGAGAGCGACAGCCAGGGCGACCAGGAAAAATTGCCACGTGCGCACGGTCAGCGCCCCAACAAGCCGGACGGCCGGACGGCCAGGGTGATCAGCAGGAAGCCGAAGGCGACGGCCGGCGCCCAGGAGGGGCCGTAGAAGGTGGAGGTCAGGCTCTCGACGATGCCGAGCAGCAGCGCGGCAATCACCGTCCCGGGCAGGCTGCCCATGCCGCCAAGCACGCAGATCGCAAACACGCGGCCGATATATTCACGGCCGACCGAGGGTTCGACCGGCTGGATGACAATCAGGAGCGCGCCGGCGATGGCCGCCGTGGCGATCGAGATGGAGAAGGCGATGCGCTTGATGCGGATCGGATCGGCAGCCATCAGCGACAGCGCCAGTTGATCCTGCGCGACGGCCATGATGGCGCGCCCGGTGAAGGTCCGCGTCAGAAAGAGTTGCAGGCCGCCAAGAAGCAGCATGGAGATGACGAACGGCACCACCATGCGCAGCGGCAGGTCCATGAAGGAAAAACGGATCGTGGTGTCGATATAGCCGGCCTGCACATAGCGGTAATCGACGCCGAAGATCAGGATCAGAACGACTTCGGTGACGAACAGCAGGCCGAAGAAGAAGGCGAGCCCGCGCAACGCTTCCTGCCCGCGCTTCTCGAACGAGACGTAATAGACCTGATAGATCAGCGATCCGAGATAATAGAAAAACGGCAGAACCAGAATGCTGGTCAGGATCGGATCGAGGCCAAGGCGCTGATTGACGATATAGGCAATATACGATCCGAGAATGATGAAGGCCGGATGTGCGATATTGACGATGTCAAGGATGCCGAAGGAGATCGAGATCCCCACTGTCACGGCGGCGTAGAAACCGCCCAGCAGGATGCCGGCGATCAGCGCATTGATGAACAGCTCTATGGGAAAATCCATTGCGGCCCCCGCCGGTTCAAACCAGCGGCCCGCAACGCTTCATGCGTGACGTCATGATCCTCCCCGCCTGCGCTCTGTTGGTTTCGGTCGGACCAGAGGTCCAGCCGCCTTGCGCTTGATCGGGAGTATTGCCGCAAGCCGCAACACTTGGCTAGCCTCTTTCCGTGGCAGATGCGGAAACGCGGCTCTGCCCAACAAGAAAACCGCCGCCCAATGGCGGCGGTTTCAGCATATCTGCAAGACGTAGTGGCCCGAGCGTCAGGCAGCCGCCTTGCGCATGTGATCCGGCAGCGGCATCGGCTGGTTGGCGGAATTCAGGAATTCGATGGTCATGAAGACCATGTCCTTGTCGCCGAGATTTTCGAGATCGTGCACCTTGAATTCGCCCGCGCCGTAGGTCTCGTGGCGCGTCTCGCCCGGTTGATAAGTGTATTCGACGGTGGTGCCGTCATGGACATGCTGGCGGCCGCGCCCCCCCGTCACCGAGGTCCAGAAGTAATCCAGAACATGGCGGTGGAAGCCGACCCGTTCGCCGGGCTTCAGCCGGATTTCCCAGACGCGCACGCGCTCGTTTTCAGACAGCAGCCGCGTTCCCACGCAGGGATTGGGGTTTTCGCGCTCGCGCTCGAATTCCCTGGCGATCGCATCCGGCCACGTCGAATGGTCCGTGGTCAGTGCAGCCTTCTCCATCATCGAAAGAGCCATGACGGGTCCTCCTTTCTTCTGTACGCTTCAGTATAGCAGGTTCCGGGCTCCCGCCAATGTCACCCATGTCTGCACATTCGACGGCACAGCGCCGCGCCATCGTCATAGGTGGTTCGATGGGCGGGCTTTTTGCCGGCCTGATGCTGATCCGCGCCGGCTGGGATGTGCAGATCTACGAGAAGGTCGAAGGCGAATTGTCCGGGCGCGGGGCCGGTATCGTGGCACAGCCGGAAATTCTGGCGGCATTGCGGAAGCTGCGCATCGCGACGGACGATCTCGGTGTCGCAGTGCAGCATCGCCGCCTGTTCGATGCCTCGGGCGGTCTGATCCTGGAG
>JAEVZN010000158.1 GCA_023392205.1 Pseudomonadota bacterium | reverse complement strand
GTGTTTGTCCTGTGTGCCGCGGTCTTTCCGATGTTCGCCAAGGCCATCGGCGATCCGTCGCTGATCGGGCTTGCGACACGCATCGCGATCTATGCCATCGCGGCGGCGAGCCTCAACCTCATCCTCGGCTATGGCGGGCTGATCAGCTTCGGCCATGCCGCCTATTTCGGGGTCGGCGGCTATGTCGTCGGCATCATGTATCACCACTACATTTCCGGCGATCCGTTTCTCGGTTTCATCCCCGGCAGCAACATGATGCTGATCACAATCCCCGCCGCCATTCTGGTCAGCGGATTGTTCGCACTCGTCCTCGGCGCGCTGTCGCTGCGCACCAGCGGCGTGCCCGTTATCATGATCACGCAGGCCTTTGCGCAGATGCTGTTCTTCCTGTTCGTGTCGCTGAAGGCCTATGGCGGCGACGATGGGCTGATCGTGCGCCGCCGCAATCTCCTGTTCGACCTCAACATGGCCGACGACACGGTCTTCTATTACGTGACCATCGGTCTGACCGTTCTGTATTTCCTGATCTTCGCGCGGCTGGTCCGCTCGCAATTCGGAATGGTGCTGGGCGGCATCCGGCAGAGCGAACGGCGCATGGCGGCCATCGGCGTGTCCACCTATCGCTACAAGCTGGTCGCCTTCGTCATTGCGGGCATGGGCGCGGGCCTCGCCGGCGCGCTGATGGCGAATTACTCGAAATTCGTCTCGCCCGACATGCTGCACTGGACCAAGTCCGGCGACCTGATGATCATGATCATCATCGGCGGCACCGGCACGCTGCTTGGACCTGCGCTTGGGGCTGTGGTCCTGATCGGACTGGAAACCTTCCTTACCGCATGGACCGAGCACTGGAAATTCTTCCTCGGTCCGATCCTGATCCTGATCGTGCTGTTCTCGAGCGGCGGCCTGGCTTCGCTGTTCACCGGATGGAGCCGCAAACGTGAGTGAGACGCTCCTGCAGGTCGACGGGCTGACCAAGCGGTTCGGCGGACTGGTCGCGGTCAACAATCTCTCGCTCAATGTCGAGGAAGGCGAGTTGCACGCGCTGATCGGCCCGAACGGCGCCGGCAAGACCACCTTCATCTCCCAGCTTGCTGGCGAACTGCATCAGGACGAGGGGACGATCCGCTTCGACGGCAAGGAAATCACCGCCTGGAGAACGCCGCAACGCGTCCAGCACGGGCTGGCGCGCTCGTTCCAGATCACGCAATTGCTGCCCGACTATACGACGCTCGACAACGTCGCGATCGCCGTACAGGCGCGGCGCGGGCACAGCTATCATTTCTGGACCGATGCCCGCAGCGTGACCGATATCCGCGCCGCCGGCCGCCGGGAACTGGAGCGTGTGGGTCTCGGCGCACGCGCCGATGACGCGGTCAGTTCGCTCTCGCATGGCGAACAGAAGCAGCTTGAGCTTGCCATCGCTCTCGCCACCGGCCCGCGCATGCTGCTGCTCGACGAGCCCATGGCTGGGCTCGGCACCGCCGAATGCGAGCGCATGATCGAGCTTTTGCATGTGCTGAAAAAGGAGGTCACCATCCTTCTGGTCGAACACGACATGGATGCGGTGTTCGCGTTGGCCGACCGCATTTCGGTGCTGGTCAACGGCGAGCGGATCGCCACCGGCACGGCCGACGAGATCCGCAATAACGAGGATGTGCGCGTGGCCTATCTCGGCGAAGGTGACGCGTGATGCTGAAGGTCGAAGGATTGCAGGCCAGATATGGCCGCTCCCAGGTCCTGTTCGATATCGATCTGGAAGTGGGCGAGGGCGAGATCGTCACGCTGCTCGGCCGAAATGGCATGGGCAAGACCACCACCATCCGCTCGGTGATGGGGCTCACCCCGCCGGCCGCCGGCAGTGTCTCGTTTGGCGGTCAGGCTATTGCGGGACGCACGCCCGAAGCCATCGCACGCGGCGGCATCGGACTGGTGCCGGAGGGCCGGCAGGTCTTTCCGCTGCTGACTGTGTATGAAAATCTCATCGCGACCGCCGCCAATCGCCTGAACCGTTCCAGTCCGTGGACGCTGGACGAGGTGTACGAGCTGTTCCCGCGGCTGAAGGAACGGCGCAGTCAATATGCGAACACGTTGTCAGGTGGCGAGCAGCAAATGCTGGCCATTGCCCGCGCCCTGATGACCAATCCGAAATTGCTGATCCTGGACGAAGCGACCGAGGGCCTTGCGCCAGTCATCCGGGCGGAAATCTGGAACTGCATCGCCTTGCTCAAGTCGCGCGGACAATCGATCCTGATCGTCGACAAGAATCTGTCGGTGCTCAAGCGCATCGCCGACCGGCATTTCGTGATCGAGAAGGGACGCACCGTGTGGCGCGGCAGCGGCGCCGATCTCGAACGCGATATCGCGACGGTCAACAGCTATATCGCGCTGAACTGAAAGGCGCACCGTTACCGGCGCGCGGAATTCAGACCTTGTCCGGTATCACCGGCAGCAGCAGATGCGACGGATGCGTCTCGTCGTGATGGATCTTGTGCAGCACCGTCCGGCTCGAACCGATGTGGTAGGGGATGTATTCCACATTGGTCGCGCCCCCGACGCCGGTCGGGACATCGAGCGAGGTGATGTCGAGGCAGATGCGATGACCGGCTTTGAACATGTTGGCGGTGGCCATCAACTCGATGTCGTATTCGGTGACTTCGCCCGGCACGACCGGCTTTTTCGCAGCACGCGTGAGCTTGTGCCACGGTTTCCAGGGCTTTGACCGCTCCGGATCGAGTTCGCGCATCGAAGCCTTCAGCCAGCCGCGGGTGATTTCGCGCTCCGGCAAATCGGCCGGAACATTGCGTTCGCCCTCGCGCGCCGTGCGTACCGACACATCGGGTCCGAGGTCGCTCAGGATCACGATCCAGTTGGTGTCGTCCTGGTCGATCTCGGCGAACAGTTTGAGCACCAGCGGGCCTGCAATCAGCGTGTCCTGCGGCAGCGGCTCGCTGACATAACGCAGGCGCTGGACCTCGTTGGTCTGGGTGACCGGCATCTGCACGAAGGCGTCCGGCGCCAGTCGTCCGTCGGCACTCGAGGGCAGGAATGGCTGCGGGCGCAACCGGCCCCAGCTCGACAAATAGAGCTTGGTCCATTGCGTTTCCGGCAGCGGCCAGTCCGCGCCATAGCGCCATTCATTGGCGCCCATCACCCAGTATTTCACCGGCGGTTCGTCCATGATGCCGGTGTCGATGCCCTTCAGCCAGTGATCGTGCCAGCGCAGGATCTCCTGATGAAAGGAATGGAAGGGGCGTTCGAGATGCGCCGGACCGCCGAAAGCGAGTTTCTTCGGCACATCGATATTGCGGTACCAGTTCTGCGCACCGTTCAGATGCGTCTTGTAGCCGAAGGCATACCAGCCCGATCCCGTATAGGCCGGGATCTTGATCTTCTGGAAATCGGCTTCTGCTTTCTCGACCGTCTCTTCGCGATCATACGGATGAATGAGGAAATCGAAGATCGCCGGCAGATGCTGACCCTTCTGGGTCAGGATGTTGTAGACATGCGGATAGATCTTGAAATCCGGATTATCCATCGCCTCGCGCCAGAGCGCCTCGCGCTCGGGCGGAAGCTCGCCAGGCTGCCCCTTGTTCTGGTGCGCGACCAGATTGATCGACAGCAGATAGCGGAACAGATGCAGCATTCCGCCGTGATATTCCTCGCGGAAGCTACCCAGCGTGCCATAGGCGCCGCGCGGATCGAACGGGAAGATCGCCTTGAGTGCGGGGGGCTGTTGCTTGGCGACGTTGAATTGCTCGGCGCCGAACCCGGAAATGCCCAGCATGCCGACATTGCCGTCGCACCAGGGCTGTTTGGCGATCCATTCGATCAGGTCGTAGCTGTCGAATTCGCGCGAGCCGCCGCCTTCGGACTTGCCGATGGCGCGCGGCGCACCGATGACATGGATATAGCCGCGCGAGGTGAGAAACCGCGTATCGCCGGCTTCGAGCCAGCCGGTCCACAAGGCCGCCCATGATGGCTGCGGGGTAAGCGCTTCGGAAATGTCCGGGCCCTGCAGATCTTTGTTGTAGATCGCGAAGGCTAGCAGCGCCGGCAGCTTCTTGGTCGTGTCCGGCCGGTAAACGTCGATGGACAGATGCACGCCGTCGCGCATCGGAACCTTGATGTCGCGCTCCTCGATGAACCCGTCATATTCCGGCGCGCGGTCATATTGCGTCGGCAATTCGTCGCCGGTCGCGGTGAGAAACGGATTCGGGACTCTGGTCATGAGGCGATGGCCGTCACCGTCTTGAGATCGAGGAGGAGATCGTCCGCCGGCTTGTCGCCCTTGCGATGGAAGTCCACCGCGAGCTGCGCGCCGCTGGCCGGGCAATAATGGACCGTGCAGCGCAGGTCTTCATGCAGGTCGATCCGGTATTGCGATGGCAGTTTGTCGAGGGTGACGGATTTCGCACCCCGCCGCCAGGCGGTGTCGCCTGTGGACAGGATGAAGCCCGCGCGCGAGGTGACATGCGTGCCGCGCTCGTCGGTCGTGACGAACAGGCTTTCGCTGAGCGATGCCGCAGGCTTCGCGGCGCTGCGCTTTGCCGGATCGGTGTCGAAATTACCCACCCGCGCCTTGCGGATGGTCTCGCGCTGCCGCTCCGTGGCGGCATCGTCGGGCTGGCCGTCCTTGACCACCACGCCGTAGATCGCCTTTGCAGCCTCTGCGCTGACCGCGCCGGATACGACATCCCTCGCAACGGCCGCAGGCTCGCGCTCCAGCGGATCGCCCCAGCCACCGCCGCCCTGCCAGATCACCGAATACACATCGCGATTGGTCATCGGCATCAAGCCGGGCTTGGGGCCAAACCGCTCCCATTTGCCTTTGTCATTCGGCAGGCCCTGCTTGATGGAGCCCCAGCCCATCGACTGCACCACGGTGGAGCCCGGCCATCCGCCCGCAAGGCCGGCGGTGTTCGGGGATTCCGCGCCATGCGTCATGATCAGCGCCATGGCCTTCTCGATGCCGCCGAGTGTGAGCGCCACTTCCGCGCTCTGTCCGCCGCGATATTTTCCGGCGCCGCCGGTATCGGGTGTCATCTTGCGATGCAGATAGAAGAGCGGGACTGCCTGCTCATTGCGCTCGACATCGGCGATGCAGGACACGGGCGAGGTGATCGGCCCGCCCGCATCGATGCCGTCCTTGGTGGCGAAGGCGCCCGAGCCCGCCGCCAGCGGGTCCATCAGATGCAGACCGAATGGCTCGCCATATTGATTGACGCCGCCGAGATTGAAGGTGGCCATGCAGCCGTCGCTGATGCATTGCGCGCGGTAGCGGTATTTCGGCGAGGTGGCGAGCAGCTTGTTCAGTGCGGCCATGACTGCGTTGCTGACCGACCAGATGGTCTCCACCGTCGCCGAGCCGACCGGCGCCGGGAATTGCGCGGTGCAGATGAGCCCGTCCGGCGCCACGATCTCGACCGGATCGAGCACGCCCTGGTTCCACTGGATGTCAAAACCGAGTGTGGTCAGCACGCCGCCGGCGCAACCGCCGACAAGGCCCGAACGGGTGGCATTGATGAAGCCCGGCGCCTGCTTGCTGGAGCCTGAGAAATCGAGCGTCAGCTTGTCACCCTTTTTCGTGGCCTTGCAGTCGATCTTGTAGAGAACGTTCTCGTGACCGTCATGCTCGATAAAGTCGGCGGCATGTACCGTGCCGTCGGGCAATTCCTTCAGCCGCGCGCGCAGCCGCGATTCCGATGACGCAATCATGCGGCGCATCACGTCGGTGACGGTTTTTGCGCCATAGCGGTCGACGAGTTCGGTGACGCGCCTTCGCGCGACATTGACGGTGGCGATGAAGGCGCGGATGTCGAGGCCGAGCTGATCCGGAAGCCGCGAGGCGGTCACGATCATTTCCAGCACGTCCTCGCGCATTTCGCCCTGATCGATGAGCTTCACGCAGGGGATACGGATGCC
>JAEVZN010000157.1 GCA_023392205.1 Pseudomonadota bacterium | reverse complement strand
ACGGTCGTGGCCTCCGATGCGGCCAAACTGATGCGTAGCGGCGTCAGCCTGACCTCGACGCTACTGTGCAAGGATACGTCACACCGGACGGTGTTTCCGGTGTTCACGCCCGGTGGCGGCTTCTCGATGCCGGAGATGCAGGGTGCGGCCGATTTCCTGATGATCGCCGATCCGGCGACATTTAGGGTCCTGCCCTGGGCGCCGAATACTGGCTGGGTGTTGTGCGATATCTATTTCCAGAACGGTAAGCCGGTTCCTTTTTCGACACGGCGGCTGTGCCAGGAGGCGCTCGGCAAGCTGGCGAAGCGCGGCTATGATTTCATGGCCGGGCTCGAAGTCGAATTCCATCTCTACAAGATCGAGAATACGCGACTGACGCCCGCCGATGCGACATGGCCGGGCGAGCCAGTAGATGTGAGCTATATCCACCAGGGCTTCCAACTCCTGACCGAGGCACGCTCCGACCAGATCGAGCCGATCCTTGAGCCATTCTGGCGCGCGATCACGGCGCTCGGGCTGCCGTTCCGGTCGGTGGAAGTCGAGCTTGGGCCGAGCCAGTGCGAATTCACCTTCCGCCCTGAAATCGGTCTGATTGCCGCCGACATGATGGTTATGTTCCGCAACGCCATGAAGCAGATCGCGCGGCGGCACGGGATGCATTGCACCTTCATGTGTCGTCCGGCTTTGCCGAATGCGTTTTCGTCAGGCTGGCATCTGCATCAGTCGCTGATCGATACGCGCAGCCGCGCCAATGCCTTCGTGGTGGAGGACGGGAGGGACGTTCTGTCGCCGTTCGGCCGGCAATGGCTGGCGGGGCTTTTGACCAACGCGCGTGCGGCCGCCGCCTTCACCACGCCGACACTGAATGGCTACAAGCGCTACCGCGCCTATGCCCTGGCGCCCGATCGGGTGGGTTGGGGGCAGGACAATCGCGGCGTGATGGTGCGTGTCATCGGCCAGCCGGGCGATCCTGCCACGCATATGGAGAACAGGGTCGGCGAACCCGCGGCCAATCCGTATCTCTATCTCGCGTCGCAGATCGTATGCGGGCTCGATGGCGTCGATAATGCGCGCGATCCCGGTCCGTCCGCCGACAGCCCTTACGAGACCGATGCGGAACTGATGCCCAAAAGCCTCGGCGATGCGCTCGATGCGCTGCGCGACAGTAGCTGTTTCCGTGCGGGCTTCGGAGACGGGTTTGTCGATTATTTCCTGCGTATCAAGGAAGCGGAGATTGCACGTTTCCGCAATGAGGGCGGTGACGATACACCCGAAGTGACACGCTGGGAGCAGAAGGAATATTTCGATCTGTTCTGATCGCGGCGGCAGCCGCGGTCGGCAGTGAACGCGAAGCCGGACGCCTCAGGCATCCACCGTCGCATGCAGCGCGTTTTCCTGGATGAAGTCGCGGCGCGGCTCAACCAGATCGCCCATCAGGCGGCCGAAAATGTCGTCCGCCTCATCCACCTCGCGCACTTTCACCTGTAGCAACGAACGGACATCGATATTGAGCGTGGTCTCCCAGAGCTGCTCGGGGTTCATCTCACCCAGCCCCTTGTAACGCTGCATGGCGATGCCCTTGCGGCCGACATTCGTCAGCGCCTCAAACAATCCTATAGGGCCGTAGATATGCGTCTCCTCTCCTTTGCGTCGGAGCAGGCTGGGCTTGGCATAGACCTCCTGCAATAGCGGTGCGTTCTCGTCCAGCTTGCGGGCATCGGCTGAGCCCAGCAGCGCCTGATCGATGATGGCGACATCCTTCACGCCGCGCACGATGCGTTCGAAATGGAAGCCCTCGGCATCGAAGCGGCCCACCCATCCGCGCTCCGTTTCATCGGAGAGAACATCGAGGCGCCGCGCGATATAACTTGCGGCCTCGTCCGCCGCCTGCGGATTGCCGGTAACTTCAGGTGTCAGCACACCGGCAATCGCAGCCTGCTCGACGACCTTGCGATTGTAGCGCGAATGCAGGCCGCTCAGCACATTGCGGACCGTGCGAGCATTGTCGATCAGCCTCTTGAGGTCGGCACCTGCGCGTTCCTCTCCGCTGGCAAGCCGAAGAACGCTGTCCTCTACGCCATTGTCGATCAGGTAGTCTTCCAGCGCGCGTTCGTCCTTCAGATATTGCTCGGACTTTCCACGCGAGACTTTGTAGAGCGGTGGCTGCGCGATGTAGAGGAATCCGCCTTCGATGATCTGCGGCATCTGACGGAAGAAGAAAGTCAGCAGCAGGGTGCGGATGTGGGAGCCGTCCACGTCCGCGTCCGTCATGATGATGATCTTGTGATAGCGCAGCTTCTTGATATCGAACTCGTCGCGGATCCCGGCGCCGAGTGCGGTGATCAGCGTGCCGATCTCTGCCGATGACAGCATCTTGTCAAAGCGTGCGCGTTCGACATTCAGGATCTTGCCGCGCAACGGCAGCACGGCCTGGAATTCACGATTGCGGCCCTGTTTGGCGGAGCCGCCGGCGCTGTCGCCCTCGACGATGAACAACTCGGATTTGGCCGGATCGCGCTCCTGGCAATCGGCAAGCTTTCCCGGCAGCGAGGAAACATCCAGCGCGCCTTTGCGCCGCGTCAGCTCACGGGCCTTGCGCGCAGCTTCGCGTGCGGCGGCGGCTTCAACGACCTTGCTGACAATCGTCTTCGCCTCGGCGGGATGAACTTCGAACCAGTCATTCAAAGTTTCATTGACGATATTTTCGACCACGGGCCGCACTTCCGAGGACACGAGCTTGTCCTTGGTCTGCGAGGAGAATTTTGGGTCGGGCACTTTCACGGAGAGAACGGCCGTCAGTCCTTCGCGGCAATCGTCGCCAGACAGCGAGACCTTCTCTTTTTTGCTGGTCCCGCTCTTTTCCGCATAGCCCGTGATCTGGCGCGTGAGCGCGCCGCGGAAACCGGCGAGATGGGTGCCGCCATCGCGCTGCGGAATGTTGTTGGTAAAGCAAAGCACGCTTTCGTGGTAGCTGTCGTTCCACCACAAGGCGCATTCAACGGTGATCCCGTCGCGTTCGGCACGCAGGGAGATCGGCTGCTGAATGAGCGGCGTCTTGTTGCGATCCAGATAACGAACAAACGCTTCAATACCGCCGTCATAGCGCATTTCCTCGCGCTTCTCGACGGCGTGGCGCGCATCGGTGAGCACAACGTTGACGCCGGAATTCAGGAAGGCCAGTTCGCGCAGACGATGTTCGAGAGTCTGGAAATCGAATTCCGTCATGGTGAAGGTTTGCGGCGACGGCAGGAACGTGATTTCCGTCCCTTTCTTGCCGTTTGCATCGCCAATCACCGCAAGCGGTGCCTTGGCAACGCCATCATGGAATTCGATGGCGTGCTCTTTGCCGTCGCGCCAGATGGTCAGCTTCAGCCATGTCGACAAGGCATTGACGACAGAGATGCCGACCCCGTGCAGACCGCCGGAGACCTTGTAGGAGTTCTGGTCGAATTTTCCGCCGGCATGCAGCTGGGTCATGATGACCTCGGCAGCCGACACGCCTTCACCCTTGTGAATGTCGACGGGAATGCCACGGCCGTCATCGCGCACGGTGCAGGAGCCGTCGGGATTGAGTGTTACTGTCACCTCATGTGCATGGCCGGCGAGAGCTTCGTCGATCGCGTTGTCGACGACTTCGTAGACCATGTGATGCAGACCGGACCCGTCATCTGTATCGCCGATATACATGCCGGGCCGCTTGCGGACCGCATCGAGGCCCTTCAGGACCTTGATCGATTCCGAATCGTAGACCGACATATCGGGGGAATTCTGCCGTGCTGGCTCAGCCATCGGGCGCCTTCGAATCAGGGATACGGGACTGGTGTGAAATTGTATTTGGTGTGACACGAAAAAAGAGGGCCGTACAGCCCTATTTCCACGCTCTTAAGTAGTTGTAATTCAAGCCTTTTCAAGGCCGCAACGCGGACGAAAAGTGAGCGCCGTCAGGCATCAGGTTTTGGCGCTTTTTGCGCGTCTGTATCGGTCACGGAAGGGTCTTCCGAGGCCGTCAAATCGTGGGTGCTGTCGGGCCTGTAGTCCGGGACGGGTTTTGCGAAGGCACCCAGCGCCGTCGCCCAGACCTCCACGCGTGTAACATCCTTCCGCAGCCCATCAATGGCCTCGTGAAGCCGGCTGCTGATCTGATCCGGCCCAGTCGCAGCAGCATGAGATTTAGGTCTGTTGTCTTCCGTCACCGCGGCCTCCTTACTGCCACATGGAGACAAAGCAGAGGCAGGAAGCGAGTTCCGTAACGCGCTGCGGCGATATCTTTTCCGTCCGAAGGAACCCGTTTAGAAGCGGTCGAGCATCGCGCCCGGCACCACGTCAACGACCTGGGCTCTGCCGGTCAATTCGGCAAAAGCCAGAGGATCGGCGCCGGTCATGAAGACCTGCGCGCCGAGCGTGCTCAGGGCTGCGTAGAGCGCCGTGCGTCGGGCAGGATCGAGATGCGCGGCGGCTTCATCCAGCAGCAGCACGGGCGCGAGCCCGGTCATGTCCGCAATGAGCGCGCAATGCGCCAGCACCAGCCGGATCAGGATCGCTTTCTGCTCACCGGTCGAGGCATCCGCGGCTGCGATGGCTTTGGGGCCGTAGGAGACGTCCAGGTCGGTCAGATGCGGTCCGTCCAGCGTGCGGCCGGCGGCTGCATCGCGGCTGCGATTGTCTCGCAGGACTGCACGATATTGCTCCTCGACCAGCGATGCGGGGGCGGTCAGAAGCGCGTCCTCGATCCAGCCCCTGAGCGCGATTTCCGCGAACGGAAATGCGTCCGAGAGGTCCCGACCGGCCGCAAGCGCTGTCTGCAGGCGGGCGACCGTTTCGCTGCGCAGTGCCGCTACCGCGATCGCCAGTTCTGCCGTCTCGTACTCGACCGCATCCAGCCAGTGCGAATCCGGGCGGGGATCTTCGAGAAGCCTGTTTCGCGACCGGATGGAGCGCTCCAGCGCCGATACGCGGCCGGAATGAGAGGGGTCGACGGCAAGCACCAGCCGGTCGAGGAAACGCCGCCGTTCGGAGGCCGGCCCGGCAAATAAACCGTCCATTGCCGGCGTCAGCCAGAGCATGCGCAGATGATCGGAGAATGCCGCCGCTGACGGCACGGGTTCGCGGTCGATCCGGCAGAGCCTGGATGAGTTCTGCTCGCCCTGCGGCGCGCTGAGGCCGGTGCCGAGGGTGGCCAGGCCGAATGCTCCCTCGACCTCCGCCGACACCGCCCAACTGCCATCGCCCTCGGCAAAGGCGACCTCATCGAGCGTCGCACGCCGCAATCCTCGGCCCGGCATCAGAAATGAAATGGCTTCCAGCACATTTGTCTTGCCGGCGCCATTCGGCCCTACCAGAACAACCAGCAGATCGGTGACGGTGAGCCCCGCCGCGCGATAGCTGCGAAAATTGCTCAGGCTGAGCCGTTGGATGCGCGCAGGCTGCATGATGGAAATGGCCGCCCGGCCAGAGGTTTCGCCGGCCGCAATGCCTGAGCCTAGACCCGCATCGGCATCAGCACATAGAGCGCGTTTTTGCCGTCCTTGTCCTGGATCAGTGTAGGCGAACCCGGATCGGCCAGCTTGAGCACGGCAACCTCGCCTTCGATCTGGGAGGCAATGTCCAGGAGATAGCGCGAGTTGAAGCCGATATCGATCGGATCGGCATCGTATTCGACCTCGATCTCTTCTGTCGCGCTGCCGGAATCCGGATTGTTCACCGACAGGGTCAGCTTGCCACCCGCGAGCGCCAGTTTGACCGCACGGCCGCGTTCGCAGGACACGGTGGAAACACGATCGACTGCGTGCTCGAATTCGGT
>JAEVZN010000029.1 GCA_023392205.1 Pseudomonadota bacterium | reverse complement strand
CGATGGCGCTCATCGTCCTGCTTCGCGGCATCCTGCGGATCGCGGCCGGACGGCCGGACGGCGAGATCGCGGAGCGGGCCAAGCCATGAGTTTCGCACTCGGCTTCGTGCCCGTTATTCTGCTGCTGCTGGGCTTCCCGATCTTCCTGGTGTTGCTCACCGGGGTGACGGTCGCACTCGTCTTTTTCATGAATGTGCCGCTGGCGGCCCTGCATCAGAATCTGTTCGGTTCCGTCAGCGCCTATGCGCTCCTGTCGGTCCCCTATTTCATCTATGCAGGCGAGCTGATGGGCCGCGGCAGCGTTGCGCGCCGGTTGGTCGATTTCGTGCAGAGCAGCGTCGGACCGCTCCGCGGCAGCATCGGCATCACCACGGTGGGAACCGCCACGATCTTCGGTGCGATCTCCGGCGTCAGCGCGGCCGCGGTCGCCACGATCGGCAAGGTGATGTATCCCTCGATGGTCAAGGACGGCTATCCGAAGCCGTTTTCCGCCGGGCTCGTGACCGCGGTCGGTGCCATCGACATCATCATCCCTCCCAGCATTCCGATGATCGTCTATGGCGCGGCGGCGCAGGAATCGGTCCCGCGGCTTTATGCTGCAGGCATTGTTCCCGGTATTCTGATCGCGGCTCTGCTCGCCCTGTATGTGATGTGGCGGGCGCGGCGCGGGAATTTCGGTGCAGGCGAACCCTTCGACATGAAACGGTTCCTGAACGCAACCATGCGCGGGGTGTGGGCGCTGGGCGCGCCGTTCATTATTCTCGGCGGCATCTATGGCGGCGTCTTTTCCCCGACCGAGGCTGCGGCCGTTGCCTGCATCTACGCCATCCTTGTCACGCGCTTCGTATTTCGCGAATTGACCTGGTTCGACATTCTCGATGCAGCGGCGACAACCACGCGCTTCACCGCACAGATTCTCATCGTGGTGGCCTGTGCCGGCGTGTTCTCCTGGCTGCTGACGGTCAATCAGGTGCCCTTCACGCTGGTGAACTGGCTGCAGGGGCTCGGCGTCGGCCAGCTGACATTACTGCTGATCATCAATGTGCTGCTGCTGCTGGTCGGCTGCGTCCTCGACCCGCTCTCCGCAATTCTGCTGCTCACGCCGCTGCTGATCCCTGTTGTCAAGGCACTCGGCATCGATACCGTGCATTTCGGGATCGTCATGACGGTCAATCTGGCGATCGGATTGTTCACACCGCCATTCGGGATCAATATCTTCGTCGCCCAGTCAGTGCTGGGGGTGGAACTGAAATCGATCTATCGCGGCATTTTGCCGTTTGTGTTGCTCTACCTGATCGCGCTGGCGCTTATCACCTATGTTCCCGCGATTTCACTCGCGGGCGTCTGGGTGCTGATGAACTAAAACTGTGCGGGGTTTGAAATATGAGATGGGCTTGGCTTTTGCCCGTCGGCGGTATCCGCCCGAACGGGCGCCGGTCAAAGTCAGCCCGTCATTACAAACCCAGCAAAGCTTCGGCGTTGCCATGGGCGATCGCCTGGCGGTCGGGCTCTGTGACGGGCAGGCTCTGCAGGAAGGTCTTTGCCTCCTCCATCGATCCGTAAGGATAGTCGACGGAGAACATGATCCGGGCCGCACCTACTTCCTGCAGAATGTTCTGAAACGTGGCCGGGAAATTGAACCCGCCAAAGGTGTAGTACACATTCTCACGGAAATAGGCGCCGGTTGGACGCTGGAGTTGCGTCACGGCTTGCGGGAAGTTGCGTTCAAGCCGTGGCAGCATGAAGGGGATGCCTTCGCCCAGATGGCCGACGATGACCTGCAATTTCGGATAGCGGTCGAACACGCCTCCGAGGATCATGCGGATCAGGTGCGTTGCCGTCTCGATGTGCCATCCCCAGGCGGCACTTGCGAACATGGCGCTGACGGGGGCTGAAAATCCGGAATAGGATGCGTCGCAAACCGCCTTGGGCGGTATGGTGGGATGCAGATAGACCGGGACACCGAGGGCTTCGGCGCATTCCAGGATCGGCCAGAAGAAGCGGTCGTCGAGATAACGGCCACGCGTGTGGCCATTGATATTCGCACCCCTGAATCCGTCCTGACGGACCCGCCGTTCGAATTCCAGCGCTGCCTTGTCGGGCGTTGCTGTCGGCAATGCAGCCAGGGCCGACAGTCGCGAAGGATGCTGCCTTATGGCCTCGGCGACGAAATCGTTGGCTTCCGTCGCAAGTGCAATCTGCTCCGCCGCATCGGTCTGTTCGAGGCCCGGCGCGTTGAGCGAAAGCACCTGCATGTCGATGCCTGAGGCATCCATCTCGGCGATCCGCTTGTCGCCGATGTTCTGCAGTTGATCGTAGATCCTTGCGCCCGCCGCTCCCCGGCTGCGGATCTGTTCGGTAAATGCCTTTCCTGGACCGTTCAGGAAGCCCGGGCTTACGAAATGTTCTTCAAGCGCGATCGTTCTCATCTCGGTCTCGTCGTTTGCGCCGGGCTTCCGAACAGGGCAGCAGAGACTGTCCGGTCAGTCGATGGACAGATTGGTGTCGCGGATCAGCTTTTCCCATTTGCTCGATTCGGCATTGAGAAATTTTGTCAATTCGGCAGAAGATCCGGACTTGCCTTGCAGCGCTTGCGGCTCCAGAAATTTTTTCTGGAATTCGGGATCCTTGAGAATGTCCTGGATATCGGCGTTGATTTTCTTGATCAAGTCATCCGGCGTTCCCGTGCGAGCGAAGACCGAGAACAAGGCACCCATTTGGAAACCGGGCACGTCTTCGGCAATCGGTCGAACACCAGAAAGCTGTGGCATTGGCTGTTCTCCGCTGACGCCGAGGCCGCCAACCGTACCGGCTTTGATATGTGCCAGGGCGCCAATTGGAGCGATGGCGAGTAACTGAATTTGACCCGATAGAATGTCACTGATCGCCTGCGCGACGCCACGGTAATGCACCGGGGTGAGCTCAATGCCGGTCATGCTCTCCAGCAGCAATACACCCATATGCGGCGCGGTGGCTGGCCCAGGGGTGCCGTAGTTCAGCGCGCGCGGTTTTTCCTTGGCAATCCTGATCAGGTCGGTGATGGATTTCGCGCCGACCGAAGGATGCGCGATGAATGCCAATGGGCTCGAAGCGATCCCGCTGACCGGGACGAAGTCTTGCTGCGCGTAGGCGGACTTTCCTTTCGACAGATGCGGCTGAATCGTGAAAAACCCGGATTCCGAAACCAGCAGCGTGTATCCGTCTGCCGGGGCGTTCGCAACCGCCGAGGCTGCATTCGCATAGGCGCCGCCCGCGCGGTTCTCGACGACGACAGGTTGTCCCCATTTCTCGGACAGTCGCTGACCCAATCCCCTCGCCAGGGTGTCAGGCGCGGATCCGGGAGTCGTGGGGGCGACAAGGGTCACCGGACGTGTGGGGAAGGTCTGCGCATAGGCTGTGGGGCTGACGAGTATTGTTGCGAGCAGAACCAAAAATGCCCGGTACATCATGTGACGCTCCTCTGGATGCGCGCTCTGTCTTGGCGCGTTTGTGCGATGCGGTGGAAAAGTCTCAAAGGCGGCTGGAAGGCCGCCTTTGTCTGACCGGCGATTTCCAAGGGGTGCATCCGAAGATGCGCCCAGGCTGCTATTGCGGCTTGGCTCCGGATGACCGGACCAGTTCTTTCCAGACAGGGACGTCCGCCTTGATGCGGTTTACGAAGTCCTCCGGAGTTCCGCCGATCGGCTGCAAGGCGAGGGCCTGCATCTTCGCCTGCGCGTCAGGCGAGGAGAGCGCCGCATTGAGAGCTTCGTTCAGCCGCTTCACGACGTCCTGCGGGGTTCCGGGAGGTGCGACGAGGCCCGTCCACGGATTGGTGGGGAAGGTGGGGTAGCCGCTCTCATGCAT
>JAEVZN010000636.1 GCA_023392205.1 Pseudomonadota bacterium | reverse complement strand
GTCATGGGTGTCGGCGGCGGGGCGGTGTCGACGGTCATCCTCACGCTTTACGGACAGCCGATCCATGCGGCGGTCGGCATTTCCGCCGGCATCGGCGTCATCATTTCGCTGGTCGGCAGCGCCGGATTCGCGTTGGCCGGATTGCCGTATCAGGCCCTGATGCCGCCATTGTCGATCGGCTATGTTTCGCTGATAGGTTTCGTGCTGATGGGGCCGGCCAGTGCGCTGGCCGCGCCCTATGGCGCGCGGATCGCACATATGATGTCGCGGCGGCGGCTCGAAATCGCGTTCGGACTCTTCCTATGGCTGGTGGCGATCCGCTTCATCTTCAGTCTGTTGGTGTAACCGGCCTTTCGCGGACCGATCACGTTTCCGATCGCGGGCGCTGGACGCTGTTTCGCAAGAGGCCCGGCGCGCCGCTCGCAGGATACGTCCACGAAATTCAGGGCTATGTCGAGGAGGGCGGCGACGTCATCGTCCGCAAGGAAATTCCCTCGACCGCAATTGCGCTCATTCTTGTGTTCGGTGACGGGTTCACGTTACATGAGGACGACACGCGTCCCCGAAATCTAGCCCGCTCCTTTGTCGGTGGTCTGCATGAGCGTGCGGTGCTGGTCGGCTCGCGCGGCCGGGCGCTCTGCATGCAGGTCGATCTGACGCCGATCGGCGCCTGGTGTCTGTTCAGGCATGACATGCACGATCTGACGGGTCATGTCGTGAATCTCGACGATCTGATGGGCGCGTTTGCGGGGCAACTGGAAGAGCAACTCGCCGACGCGCGTGGCTGGGCCGAGCGCTTCGCCATCGTCGAGCGCATGCTGCTCACCCGCATTGCGACGGCTGCGCCGAATACGCTCGCTCTCGCTGGCTGGAACCGGATGGCCGCAAGCGCAGGAAATATCCGGATCGGGCGGCTTGCGCGCGACCTCGATTGCAGTCCCCGGCATCTCATCGCGACCTTCCGGCGCTATATCGGCCTGCCGCCGAAAGCGCTGGCACGTATCGTCCGCTTCGAAAATGCGGTGAGCGATATCGATGCCGCGCGCCATACCAGCCTCGCATCGCTGGCGGCCGCGCGCGGCTATGCCGATCAGGCGCATCTCAATCGTGAGTTCCGCGATCTGGCCGGCGAGACGCCGCTGCAACTGCATAGGCGTACGCTGCCGGACGGCACCGGTATCATGGCCGATTTGCGGTAAGAAATATCCAAGACCGGCCGCGCATTGCTGGTTATCGTCCGGCTTCAGACTCGCATTCGACGCGTTGTCGTGACGCAAACCCGCATCCCCCGGCTCGAAATTCGGAGAAGCACATGGCTTCCGCTGTCATCCCCTGTCTGCGTTATCGCGATGCTGCGCGGATGATCGACTGGCTTTGCGAGGCATTCGGCTTTGTGCGCCATGCTGTCCATCCCGATGCGGACGGAGTCATCGCGCATGCCGAACTGACGTTGGGCGGCGGCATGATCATGGTCGGGGAGGTGCGTGAGGGCGACGCCTTCGGCAAGCTGCAATCCACACCGCAGGCACTCGGCGGGACGACGCAGAGTGCCTATCTGATCGTCCACGATGTCGATGCCGTGCATGGACGCGCCGTCGCGGCGGGAGCGGAAATCGTGATGCCTCTTGAGGATCACGATTACGGCGGGCGCGGCTTTTCCTGCCGCGATCCGCAGGGGCAGCTCTGGTCGGTCGGCAGCTACGATCCGTGGCGGACGTGATCATGCATCCCGGCGAGGGACGCCGGCGGCGCGGTCAGGGATAGCCGCGCAGGATCAGCTTGTCGCCACGTACCTCCCAGCTTTCCAGCCGGTTGAGGAAGCTCATGCCGAGCAAACTGGTGCGCAGCAATCCCGGCTGCGCGATCAGCGCGGGGACGGAACGCTCCACAAGCCCGCCGACGCTGACCGCATCGAGCGTGACCGCCGCCGCGCGCGTGCGGCCATTTGCGGTGTCCACCGGCACGTTATAGGACAGCACTTCGAGCGGAAGCCCGGCCGCCTTGGCATCGGCCTGTGTGAGCACAACGGCACTGGCGCCGGTATCGAGCACCATGGCGATCGTGCCGCCATTGACCTGCGTGGTGACGCCGAATTCGCCTGCCCGGCCGCGCGCGATCTCGACGATGCGGCCCTTGCTCGCGGCCCGGCCAGGAACAAGTTCGGCCATGACACGCTCATAGGCGTGGCGCAGTTCAAAGCGGTAGGTATAGCCGGTCGCCAGAACGAGGCCGATGCCAGCCCAGAACATCACGATCTTGAAGGCCTTGAAGATGCTTTGGCGGAACAGGATCACAATGCCGCCGCTCAGCATGGCAAGCAGCGCCACCAGCTTGGTCATCCGAGCGAAATCGTCGCTGTCGATATTTCCGACAGAGCCTTGCTCGTGATTGAGCACGAGCAGAACCAGAGCCAGGCCCATCCCGGCCATCACCACCCAGAAGATCGTCCTGCGCAACGCGTTACCCTCACGCTGTACCGGATCGCGCCGGGGCTCCGGCCTTTGCGATTCGATCCGGCAACAATGCCATGATGCGGGCTCTTTCGGCCTCCGACATGCTGCCCCAGGCAGCGATCTCCGCCAGCGTGCGTCCGCAGCCGCGGCAAAGGTCGCTCGCGGGGTTCATCTGGCAGACCTTGGTGCAGGGCGACAGCAGCATGGCTCACGGCAAGATATGTGGGACTGCGGGAAACGCAAAGATTGCGGCTCAGTCGGCCCGCTCGCTGCGGCTTCGGGACGCGCCGCGGCTGGGGGCCGCCGGTGCAGGCGCAGCCGGTTGCAACGTGGGGGCAGGGTCCGACATCGGTTCCAGCGCCGCCATCACCCGCTCCGGTGGCAGAGCGATAATGACCTCGGTGCCGACCCGCAATTTCGACTTGAGCGTGAAGGTGCCACCATGCAGGTCGACCAGGCTCTTGGCGATCGGCAGACCGAGGCCCGCGCCCTGTTCGGCGGACTTGATCGCATTCGAACCCTGCCCGAAGGAGGCGAGCACGACCGGGATTTCGTCCTCGGGAATGCCGGGGCCGGTATCCTTGACGCTGAAATATTGCCCGCCGGACGCCGTCCAGCCGACCTTGATCCAGATATCGCCGCCCTGGGGCGTGAACTTGATCGCGTTGGAGAGAAGATTCAGCCCGATCTGACGAATGGCGCGCTCATCCGCCCAGACACGCGGCAGATCCTGCTCGAAAACCTCATGGATGGTGATCAGGCGGTTCTTGGCGCGCAGCTTCACCAGATGATGGCAATCCTCGATCACATGCGAGAGTGAGACCGCCTCTTCATTGAGTTCGTAGCGGCCGGCCTCGATGCGCGACAGGTCGAGGATCTCATTGATCAGGCCAAGCAGATGCTGCCCGGAATCGTGGATGTCGGTGGAGTATTCCTTGTAGGCCGTCACGGTATGCGCGCCGAAGATCTCGTTCTTCATCACTTCCGAGAAGCCGAGAATGCCATTGAGCGGCGTGCGCAATTCGTGGCTCATCTGCGCCAGGAACCGCGACTTCGAAATATTGGCGGCCTCGGCGCGGTGGCGTGCCTCGTCCGAGATCGTTTTGGCCTGTTCGAGTTCGCCGATCAGCATGTCCTTTTCGGCGCGCGCCTGCAGCGTCTGCAACGCCGACGAATAAAGCCGGTGTGCCAGCAGAAGGAAGTAGGCCTGCGCCGTCAGCGCCATGGCCGCCAGGACGTAGTCGTGAAGGGTGCCTCTCAGCGCAAAATTGAGCGCCACCGCCCCGGTGACGGGCACGGTGGCGGCAAAGACCGCAATCGGCACGCTGTAGGCCAGCATGCTGGACACCGCCACCACCAGCAGCATCACGAACAGCATGAAGGTGCCGGTTCCCTCGATGACGCCCACCGGCTGCACCAGGTTGAACATCCAGGCGAGGCCGAAAAACAGGTCGAGGATGACGAATTTAATCCGCCAGGAGCCGACATTCACGTCGGCCGAAGGTGTGGCGAGAAACTGCCGGCATTTGGTGACGATGACGGCATGGATAAGCAGCACGCTGGCCGTCCATACGCCGGCACTGATCCCGCCGGTCCAGATGCTGGACAGGAAGCCGACGCTGCAGACGAGCAGCAGTATCACCAGCGACGCGGCCAGCCGGTTCTGCGCGAACATGCGCAGCAGCTCGTAATCGAAGACCGGGCGCGTGCCGCTGGCGGAGGTCAGGCGGTCGCGGGCATCGCGCACGCGCTGCGTCGCGACCCGGCGCCGTTTCGCCGCCGCCGCTTCGCGTTGATCGCTGGCCGTGCTGGAAGTCATTCGCCCATCTCGAAATCAGCGCTAACTTGCGCAAAAGTCTTAAGGGCAACGTTAATGAGCCGTTGAAATATGTAGGGAAGGGGCACGCCGTGAAGCTTTATGACGGGGGC
>JAEVZN010000621.1 GCA_023392205.1 Pseudomonadota bacterium | reverse complement strand
ATGCTGGGTGGCATGCGCGGCGTGACGTGGACGCAGGTGGCACAGTACATCGTGCTCATCATCGCCTATCTCGTGCCGATCATCTGGATGTCAAACAAGCAGGGTTTCGGCATCATCCCGCACTTCTCCTATGGTGACGCGGTAGGACGGATCGCCGAACTCGAGGCCATGTATGGCCTTGCGCCGGCGGCCGAAGCCATTCCCGGCGTATCGGTTCTGACGACACCGCAGAACGCGCCGACGGGACAGGGCTGGGCTATGGTCTCGCTCGCCATCTGTATGATGGCCGGCACGGCATCGCTGCCGCATATCCTGATGCGCTACTTCACGACGCCTTCCGTCCGTTCGGCTCGCCGTTCGGTCGGCTGGTCGCTCACCTTCATCTTCCTGCTCTATTTCTCGGCGCCGGCGCTTGCCACGCTGACGAAGCTGCAGCTCCTCGATCCTAACCTGGCGACGTCGATCATCGGCAAGTCGTTCGAGGATGTCGCCAATCTCGAGTGGATCAAGCACTGGAGTTCGGTGGGAATGCTGGCGGTGGCCGATCAGAACGGTGACGGCATATTGCAGCTCAACGAGTTCTTCATGCGGCCCGACATCGTCGTGCTCGCAACGCCAGAAATCGCGGGCCTGCCCTATGTGATCTCCGGTCTCGTGGCTGCGGGCGGTCTTGCCGCCGCCATGTCGACGGCGGACGGCCTGCTGCTCGCCATCGCCAACGCGCTGTCGCACGATCTCTACTACAAGATCATCGACCCGAAGGCGGATACCGCACGGCGTCTCATCGTTGCCCGTATCCTGCTGATCTTCATCGGTGCTGCCGGTGCGGTCGTGGCATCGCTGAAGCTGACGGGCATTCTAGGCGCAGTGGCATGGGCATTCGACTTCGCCTGTTCCGGCCTGTTCTTCCCGCTTGTGCTCGGCGTGTGGTGGAAACGCGCCAACACGGCAGGCGCGATCGCTGGCATGATCGGCGGTTTCGTTGCCGGCTCCTGGTACCTCTACATGGTCTATAACGGCCTGATGGAGCCCTGGTGGGGTATCGACCACATCCGCTTCGGCATTATCGGCATGCCGGTCAGCCTGGTGTGCATGGTCGTCGTGAGCCTGCTCACGCCGGCGCCCAGCAAGGAAATCCAGGATATGGTCGACGAAGTCCGTATCCCGAGCGGCAAGCCGATCCTTGCTTCCCATCACTGATTGGGACTAATGCAGACAAAGGGGGCGGGCTTCGGTCCGCCCCTTTCACGTGGGAGGCAAATGCGTGGAAGACCTGATTTTCGTCCACCCGCTCTGGGTGATCGTGCTCGACTATGTGCTGGGCCTGGTGATGTGGACGCTCATCGGTCGCGCCGCGATGAACATATTCCTGGCCGAGGATTCCGACTTCTTCTTCATGCGGTTCTTCGTAAGGGCGACCAACCCGATCATCGCGGTCTTCCGACCGATCATTCCAGGCTTCCTGATCGAGCCGCTGGTGCCGCTCTTCGTCGCCTGGTTCTTCTACATGATCCGCTTCTACCTGATGCCCTGGCTGCTCGGCTATTCCGTCATGGGCATGCTGTCGTTTCCGCTGGAAAGCGACGTCGCCCAAGGGCTCTACGAACTCTTCGGCCGATGGTGATGGTTATCTGAGCGCGGGGAGCTGACTATCAGTCGTCGAGCGCTCGCAGCAGTGCCACCGCGGCGTCGAAGTCGCGCCGGCGCGCCTTGCGGCGCTCGGCGGCTTCCGCATCCTCGCCCCACTGGGCGATGTTCCAGTCCTCGTCCACGTGGGCCGCGGCCCAGGCGGCATCCGGTTCCAGCATACGGGCCTCGACCGCAAGCGCCAGAAGTGCCGACCCGGTCAGGGTCGTCATCAGATGGATCGCGGACAGCCGGAACGGCTCCGCTCTCTGGCGCAGCCAGAGCCCGACAGCAGCAACCGATTCACGCGGCTGCTCGACGTGTATGACGCCTTCGGCCAGGAAGAAGCGGGCACCGAGCGTGGCCTGTGCCCAGTCGAGCACGGGGTCCCAAAGCTCGGCCTGCCTCTCGACCAGCCGCTCCGGCGCATCCGCGCGGTAGCAGAGCAGGTCCGAGGAAGAGAAACGCATCACGTCCTCCAGGACCGCCTGCATTTCGTTTGCGACGCCGTCGATAGCGGTGTTGGCCAGCCGCAGGATCGGCATCGAGACCGGATCGATGGTTTCGCCCTGGGCGGAAAACTCGCCGGCGACAAGTTCGGCAGCCGGCGCGGTCGACAGGGCCAGAACCGCCTTGCCGGGGGTGCGCACCGGCTTGCCGTCGAGGCGCACGGCAAAGCCCTCGGGCACTTCGGCCACCTCGGCCAGCTTGTAGAAGCGTTTCGGCAGAGGCTGCCGCATCTGGATCTGGGCGCGGCGCACAGGGTCCGGATCGGACAGGTGATTGCCGCTATCGAGATCGCCGAGCAGATCGCGCATCGTAAATCCTTCGAGTTTCAGGCCGGGTTCAAGCCGGCAGTGTGCGCCTTAGAGGCCGGTTGACGAGCAGCAGGCCGACCGCAATCAGGATCAATGCCGCAAAGATGCGCATGGAGAGCGGCTCGTTCAACACCAGCCCCGCGCAAAGAACGCCGAAAGCAGGCGTCAGGAAGGCGAAGCTGGACAATCCCGACGCGGGATAGCGCCGCATCAGCCAGAACCACAGCAGATAGGTGAAGGCGACGACATAGACCGCCTGGAACAGCAGTGCCCCGGTGGCCAGCGACGTCACGTCGCGCAGCAGCGGCCCCGCCAAAGGCACGAAGGGCACGAGGAAGAACGCCGATACGACAAGCTGATAAAGCAGGGTCTTCTCGGCGCTCGCGACCGAAAGCTTCGAACCCTTGATGACCAGCGTGGTCGCGGCCCACAGCACGCCGCCCGCCAGGCACATAAGATCGCCGCGAAGCGCCTCGGGACCAGGCAGGCTGAGCTTGTCTGAAAACACCAGCGCGACCCCGCCGAAGGCCAGCGCCAGCCCCCAGAACTTCTGCATCGTGATGCGTTCGCCGAGCAAGAAATAGCCGCCGATCAGCACCCAGAAAGGCATGGTGTTGACC
>JAEVZN010000618.1 GCA_023392205.1 Pseudomonadota bacterium | reverse complement strand
ATGCTGAACCAGAAGCCGCCGATCCGGGTGATCATTCCCGGCCGCACCTATCGCAGCGATTCCGACCAGACCCACACGCCGATGTTTCATCAGGTCGAGGGCCTGGTCATCGACAAGGGCTCGCATCTCGGCCACCTGAAATGGATCCTCGCCGAATTCTGCAAGGCCTTTTTCGAGGTCGAGCAGGTGAAGATGCGTTTTCGCCCGTCCTTCTTCCCGTTCACCGAACCGTCGCTGGAAGTCGACATCCAGTGCCGCCGCGACAAGGGCGAAGTGCGCTTCGGCGAGGGCGACGACTGGATGGAGATTCTCGGCTGCGGCATGGTGCATCCGAATGTGCTGCGCAATTGCGGACTCGATCCCGACGAATATCAGGGCTTTGCCTGGGGCATGGGGAGCGACCGCATCGCCATGCTGAAATACGGCATGCCGGATCTGCGCCCGTTCTTCGACGCCGATATGCGCTGGCTGCAGCATTATGGTTTCCGCCCCCTCGACTTCCCGACGCTGGCGGGAGGATTGAGCAGCTGACGATGGCCGAATCCGGGGCACCGAAGGATGGGATCGCCGGCCTCATTGCCGCGTTCACGAACCGGCTGGACGACGCGACGATTTCTTCATACGCGCAATTGCTGGCGAACTGGAATGCCGGCCGCAGCGATGCGACCTTCGCGGCGTTCCAGACGCTCGACACCAAGGCATCCGGTCTGCTCACCCATGTCTCGATGATGATTGCAGGTCTCGGCATTGTTGCGCCGCTTCTGGTTCAGCATCGCGCCGAAGAAATCGTGATCGTTTGCGAGATCATCGTCTATCTCATGATCGCTATCGGCTGCCTGCGCTGCCTCTCCGTCAGGGCCGCAAGAGAGCTTGCGGGGCCACATGTCGAGCGCGAACTGATCATCAAACACGAGCTTTACCGGCTCTGTAACCAGGCCACGATCTATTTCACGATCCTTGTCTTCATCAGCTTCCCGATCATGCTGATCTGGCCTTAAGCATATTCGAGACCCCGCATGAATTTCGTTCTGACCGCCGCTGCCTGTCGTTTCCCTCCCCCGCTTGCAGGGCAAGCCGGAGCAGGCGCAGCAACCTCAGCGTCGTTTCCTCCTTGTGGGGGAAGAAACCCCGAAACTTCTGCTTTGCATAAGCAGGACAGCGCGACACAGCGCCGTGCCGGACAACTTCCATGAAATTCACCCTCTCTTGGCTGAAAGAGCATCTCGATACCGATGCGACGCTCGACGAGATCGTGACCAAGCTCACGATGATCGGGCTTGAAGTCGAGAAGGTCGAAAACCCGGCCGAGAAATATGCGCCGTTCAAGGTCGTGGAAGTGCTGTCCGCCGTTCAGCATCCGAACGCGGACCGCCTGCGCGTCTGCATGGTCAACACCGGCGAAGGCGCGCCGTTGCAGATTGTCTGCGGCGCGCCGAATGCACGCGCCGGCATGAAGGCCGTGCTCGGGCTGCCCGGCACCTACATCGCGGCCAAGGACATCACGCTGAAGGTCGGCAAGATCCGTGACGTGGAAAGCCAGGGCATGTTGATCTCGGGCGCGGAGATCGAATTCTCCGACGACCATGACGGCATCATCGAGATGCCGGCCGATGCGCCGGTCGGCAAGCCATTCGCGGAAGTGCTTGGCCTCGACGATCCGCTGATCGAGATCAACCTCACGCCCAATCGCGCCGACTGCACCGGCGTCAACGGCATCGCCCGCGATCTCGGCGCGACCGATCTCGGCAAGTATCTCGAACGCGCCCCGAAGCCCATCAAGGGCAGCTTTCCCTGCCCGGTCAATGTCACGCTCGATTTCGGCGACACGCCCTCGCTCTGTCCGGGCTTTGCGCTGCGCCTTGTGCGCGGCGTCAAAAACGGTCCGTCGCCAGAATGGCTGCAAAAGCGCCTCACGGCCATCGGATTGCGCCCGATCAATGCGCTGGTCGATATCACCAATTTCGTGACCTATGATCGCGGCCGTCCGCTGCATGTGTTCGATGCGAAGAAGGTGCATGGCAATCTTGTCGTGCGCCGCGCGAAGCCGGGCGAGGAATTGCTGGCGCTGGATGGCCGCACCTACAAGCTCGACGACTCCATCTGCGTGATCGCCGACGACAGGGGCGTGGAATCGCTGGCCGGCATCATGGGTGGCGAATTGTCCGGCTGCGACGAGACCACCACCGACGTGCTGATCGAATCGGCCCTGTGGGAGCCGATCAACATCGCGCAGACCGGCCGCAAGCTCGGCATCAATTCGGATGCGCGCTATCGCTTCGAGCGCGGCGTCGATCCGAACTTCATGGTGCCGGGCCTCGATCTCGCCACCGCTCTGGTCACCGAGATGTGCGGCGGCAAAGCGTCCGAAGCCGTGGTCATCGGCGGTCTGGCGCCGGAAGACCGCCCCATCGATTTCCCGGTCCACGAGGTGAAGCGGCTGTCGGGGCTGGATGTCCCGCTGCCGCAGATCAAGCGCATCCTGACGCATCTGGGATTTTTCGTTGCCGGCAGCGGCAAGATTGTGAAGGTCGCAGCGCCCTCATGGCGCGGCGACATCGAGGGCAAGGCCGATATCGTCGAGGAAGTGGTCCGCATTGTCGGCGGCGACAATGTGCCGCTCACCCCCTTCGAACGCGGCGACGCCCCGCGCAGAGCGATCCTGACGCCCATTCAGAACCGCACCCGGCGCGCCAAGCGCGCGCTTGCGGCGCGTGCGCTGGCCGAGGCCGTCACCTGGTCGTTCCTGTCCAAGCCACAAGCCGAGATGTTCGGTGGCGGACAGCCGGAGCTGGCGCTTGCCAATCCGATCGCCTCCGATCTCTCCGACATGCGCCCCTCGCTGATGCCAGGCCTGATCGCGGCCGCGCAGGCCAATGCCGACCGCGGCTTCGGCGACGTTGCCCTGTTCGAGGTCGGCCAGGTCTTCCGCGGCGACCGTCCGCAGGATCAGTTCTCGGCGGCCAGCGGCGTCCGCCGCGGCTTTGCGT
>JAEVZN010000609.1 GCA_023392205.1 Pseudomonadota bacterium | reverse complement strand
ACAATGGCGATGAAGACGGACATGAATGGCCGATGGGTGATCCGGTCGGAAACGCGATCAGACATCTGTCGCGGCACAGGAACAACAGGTTTCAGCGCATGGCCTTCGTCTGCGGATTGACGTCCGGATGGGTGGCGGAGGCCTGCGCCTTGGGTTAAGCCAGCCGCTCTGGAGATTCCGAATGTCCGACATTGCTCGCCGCTTCATCCTCGCCTCCCGGCCGGTGGGCGAGCCGAAAGAGAGCGATTTGCGCCTCGAAACCTTCGACGTGCCGCAGCCCGGCCCGGGCGAAGTGCTGTTGCGCACGCTGTGGCTGTCGCTCGATCCGTATATGCGCGGGCGCATGAGCGACGCAAAATCCTATGCCGCGCCGGTGCCGGTCGGTGGCGTGATGGAGGGCGGTGCGGTCAGCGAGGTCGTCGCCTCGCGGAATGACAGGTTTGCGCCGGGCGATATCGTGCTCGGACGCACGGGCTGGCAGACGCATTGTGTCACCAATGGCGCGTCGCTGAGGAAGGTCGATCCGGCCTCAGGCCCGATCTCGACCGCGCTCGGCGTGCTCGGCCTCACCGGCATGACGGCTTATGCGGGATTGCTGGCGGTCGGCCAGCCGAAAGCCGGCGAGACACTGGTCGTGGCGGCGGCCTCCGGCGCGGTCGGATCGATCGTCGGCCAGATCGCCAAGATCAAGGGGCTGCGCGCCATCGGCATTGCCGGCGGGGCAGAGAAGTGCCGGCATGTGACGGACGATCTCGGTTTCGACGCATGCCTCGATCACCGCGCGCCCGATCTTGCCGGACGCCTTGCCGCGGCATGTCCCGATGGTATCGACATCTATTTCGAGAATGTCGCAGGTCCCGTGCTCGATGCGGTGCTGCCGCTTCTGAACAATTTCGCGCGCATTCCCATTTGCGGCACCATCGCCCATTACAACGACACCGCGCCGCCGCCCGGTCCGGACAAGCTGCCAGGTGTGTGGCGCATGATCCTGACCAAAAGGCTGACCGTGCGCGGTCTCCTTGTCACCGATTTCGCGGACATGCATGCGGATTTCGTGCGCGACATGGGCGGCTGGATCGCCGATGGCTGCGTTAAATATCGTGAAGACATTGTCGAAGGTTTCGAGAATGCGCCGCGCGGCCTGATCGGGCTGTTGCGCGGCGAGAATTTCGGCAAGCGCCTCGTGCGTGTCGCCGCGCCGTCACGCTAAGGCCGCTCGGAGGAGATTGTCATGTCGGTCCAGATGATCCTGTTGCCGCTATTCGTGCAGGTGCTGCTCACCATCGCGCTCGGTGTGCATCTCGCGGTCAGGCGCAGAATAGCCTTCGCGGAGGGCACGCGCTGGCAGGACATCGCGGCGCGCGAGCCGAACTGGCCCAAAGACGCCATCGTCGCGCATAACGCATACCTCAATCAGTTCGAGATCCCGGTGCTGTTCTATGTGCTGACGATCCTCGCGCTGATCACCAAGCAGGCCGACCTGTTATTCGTCATGATGGCGTGGATCTTCGTCGTCATGCGCATTCTGCAGGCGGGCGTGTTCGTGACCACCAACCATGTGCCGATGCGCGGTGCCTTTTTCGGCATTGGCGTCATCGTCCTGTTCATCATGTGGATCATCTACATCATTCGCATCCTGACGCTGCCCTGGGTATGATGAGAGGTGTTGTCGCATGATCCCCGCCGCGCGCATTGCCAGCGCCATCGAGGTGCTGGCCGATATCGAAACCAAGCGCCGGCCCGCCAGCGATGCCCTCAAGGAATGGGGGCAGATGCACAGATTTGCCGGCTCGGGCGACCGCGCGGCGATTGCAGGCCTCGTCTACGACGCGCTCCGGCGCAAGGCCTCGAGCGCCTATGTGATGGGCGAGGCCACGCCGCGTGCGGTGATGCTCGGTATGTTGCGGCTGGAGCGCGCGCTTGACGTTGACGCTGTTGCCAACCTGTTCAGCGGTGCGCGCTTTGCTCCGGAGCCGCTGCGCGACGAGGAACGGCAGCGGCTCGAGACAGGCTCGCTTGAGGATGCGCCGCCGCATGTCGCCGGCGATTTTCCGGAATGGCTGGACGCGAGCTTCGCGGCCGTGTTCGGCGAGGCGCGGGCGGAGGAGGGGCGCGCCCTGTCCTCGCGCGCGCCGCTCGATCTGCGCGTCAATCTCCTGAAATCGGATCGCGATGCGGCGGCGATCCCCCTGGCCGAATATGCACCGCAGCCGACCGGCTGGTCTCCCTTCGGCCTGCGCATCGATGTGCCGGCGGACGCGAAAAGTCCGGCCATCCAGTCCGATCCGGAATTCATCAGGGGTGCGGTGGAAATCCAGGACGAGGGCTCGCAGGTCGCAGCGCTGCTGTCGGGTGCGCAGCCGGGCGAGCAGGTGGTCGATCTTTGCGCGGGCGGTGGCGGCAAGACTTTGGCGCTGGCGGCGATGATGGACAACAAGGGGCAGATCTTTGCCACCGACAACGACAAGCGCAGGCTGGCGCCGATCCATGCGCGTCTTGAGCGGGCAGGCGTGCGCAATGTCCAGATAAGGACACCACGGGGTGACGCCGAATTGCTTGACGATCTCAACGGCAAAATCGATCTGGTCATGATCGACGCGCCCTGCACAGGCACGGGCTCGTGGCGGCGCAATCCGGATGCGAAATGGCGGCTGCGGCCGGGCGCGCTGGAGATCCGCAACCGGGAGCAGCGGGCGGTACTCGACCGGGCGGCGCCGCTGGTGAAGCCGGGCGGGCGCATCTGCTATGTGACCTGCTCGCTGCTCGAGGAAGAGAACGGCGCGCAGATCCGGGACTTTCTGGCCCGGCAGACGGATTTTTCCGTGGAAAAGCCGGAGACGGTCGCCGCTGCTCTCGGCGAGCGCGGCTATCTGTTCCGGACGGCCGCTCTGGTGTCGGAATTCGGCCTGCTGATGACCCCGCGCCGCACCGGTACGGACGGGTTTTTCGTCAGCGTGCTCCGGCGGAACTGACCGCCAGGCAGTTGTGCCGGACCGGATCCGGCCGTGACATGTGACCCTTCAATTCCAGAGAATCATGCTCTAGAACTCGCCATGGCGCAGACACCCCAGCACGACAAGCTCCTCATCGTCGATTTCGGATCGCAGGTCACGCAACTGATCGCGCGGCGGGTGCGCGAGGAGGGCGTCTATTCCGAGATCGTCCCGTTCCAGAAGGCCGACGAGGCCTTCCGCGCGATGCAGCCGAAGGCAGTGATCCTGTCCGGCGGTCCGGCCTCCGTGCATGAGGACGGCGCGCCGCTGGCGCCGCCCGCCATCT
>JAEVZN010000602.1 GCA_023392205.1 Pseudomonadota bacterium | reverse complement strand
GGTCAGGATCCTGGACGCGATCGCCTGCGCGCTTCTGATCGTGCTGGCCGCGATCGTCTGGTTCACCTTCGAGGATTACGGCCTTGGTTGGGACGACTACACCCATTCCCAATATGGCGCGCTTCTTCTCGACTATTACGCCTCGGGCCTGACTGACCGGCGTGCGCTGTCCTTCGTCAATCTCTTCATGTATGGCGGCGGCTTCGACATGGCAGCCGCGCTCGCCGCCAAGATCCTGCCCTATGACCTGTTCGAAACCCGCCGGCTGATCGGCGGCCTTGCCGGCCTGGTCGGCCTTGTCATCGTCTGGCGGACGGCGCGCAGGCTCGGCGGGGCATTGGCCGGGCTGCTGGCGCTGATCCTGCTCGCCGCCTGCCCGATGTATTACGGGCATTCTTTCATCAATGCGAAGGACGCGCCTTTCGCGGTGGCGATGGCGGCCCTGCTCTATGCCTTCGTGCGGCTCATCGCGGATTACCCGAAACCGCAGCCGTGGAGCATTGCGATTTTCGGCGTGGCGCTCGGGATGACGCTCGGCACCCGCATCATGGGCGGGATCGCGTCGCTCTTCATTCTGCTGCCGTTTGCCATGCTGATCTGGCACAGCGCGCAAGCAGGCTCGCTGCGGATGGCGGCCGGCGAGTTCGGCCATTTCCTGCTGCGACTTCTTCCGGCCTTTGTCCTCGCCTATGCAATCATGATTCTGGTCTGGCCCTGGGCCATTCAGGAGCCGCTGAACCCGATCCGCGCCGTCGGCTATTTTTCGCATTTCTTCGAGAAGCCCTGGGGCGAGATGTTCGAGGGCCAGGTGATCCCCGTGCCGGATATGCCGCGCGCGTATCTGCCGGCCTATCTGACAAGGAAGCTGCCCGAGATCCTGATCCTGCTCGGCCTTGGCGGCGTGCTGGGCGCGCTTGCGATCTCGGTGCGGCGCGAACTTCCGATCCGCTGGCGGGCAAGCCTCGTCATGCTGGCCATGGCTTTCCTCGTGCCGGTCGCGATCACCATCGCCACCCGGCCCGCCATGTATAATGGCATCCGGCATTTCATCTTCCTGCTGCCGCCGCTCTGTATTCTGGGCGGCATGGCCGGCGCATGGATGTTGCAGAAATTGCGCGACCATTCACGCGGCGCAGTCGTCGCCGGCGCTGCAATCATGTCGATCGGGGTCGCATTGCCGGTCTATGACATGGTCGAGTTGCATCCGTATCAATATACGCATTTCAATCGCAGCTCCGGCGGCGTGTTGCGGGCCGACAAGCGCGACATGCTCGATTACTGGGGGCTGTCATTCAAGGAAGCGACCGACGAACTCCTGCGCATCCTGGAGGAGCGCGGCACCCAGACGCCGGAGGGCCGCCGCTGGGTCATTGCGGTCTGCGGTCCGCATCCGCCGGCACAGCTTGAACTCGGTCCCGACTTCCTGGTCACCTGGAATGCGAAGGGGGCGGATTTCGCCCTGATGCTGGGCGAGTTCTATTGCGCCGAACTCGACGCGCCGGAAATCGTCAAGGTGGAACGCGAAGGCGTGATCTATGCACGCGTCTACGATATCCGCGGTCGCACCATCAACGACCTGTTCACGGTTCCGCCGGTCACGCGCTGACGCCGGCCAAACGCGGCGCAGCTTGTCCGCCATCGTTCGCCGTTGCAGACGGCGTTCGATGTCTGCCGTTACGCAGCCATATTTTCACGCAGCAAGACATCACGCCGCCGACACATACGCCGCCAAAACACTAAGCCGCCAAAACACTAAGCCGCGATGTCGTTGCGCACCACGAGTTCGTCCAGATACGCATCGCAAGCCCTGATCTGATGCGATGTCGCACAATGCGGACACCAGACCGAAAGCTTCATGGCGCGCATGCTTTGCAGCGTGCCGGTATCCGTCTTGATACTGGTGGTGACTTCCCGAGCGCTTTTCGGGCACTTGTATTTCAACATTTCCGTCGATGCCTCCTCGACGCACTCATCCTAAAGGACAGTTGACGTCTGTAACCGCCGCGGCGTGCCTTTCTCCCCCTTATCCACAGAGACTTCACGATTTTGACACGCCAGCGTCGCAATGCGAAAAGCCCGGACGGACCGGGCTTTTGACGTTGTCGGTGCTGCGTTCGCGGCGAAGCGCTTGTGGCGCCTAGTAAAACCGGCAAACTCGCGTGCCGTCGCGCTCGTACCAGCACTCCTTGAAGCGCCGGGTCACACGCGGACCACCGACGGCGCCGCCAAGGACACCGCCCACCACCGCGCCGACCGGCCCGGCGATCAGGGCGCCTGTTCCGGCCCCGATCGCGATGCCCGTCAACGTCCGGTTCTGCGCGCCCGCCGACTGCGGCAGAAGCCACAGGACCAGCGCAACACCGCAAACCCGAACGACCTTCGACATGAGTCGCGCTCCGCGCACAAGGGACAAGACCCGAATGCGCGATCACACATTATTAATGCTAATGTTTCGTTACGGGCGTGGCATCCCGGCGGCGCTGCGCCGCTTGCTGCTGGCAATCGTCATCAGCACCGTGGGAATCGCCGCCAGCGACAAGAGCGCCGTGACAATGATCACGCTGCGCGGAGACCCCGCATCCATCATGTAGCCGAACGCAGGCGGGGCGATAACGCCGCCGATATTGAAGCCCGTGGTGACGAAACCGAACACCCGTCCGAACGCGCCGGGCGGAGTCGCCGCCCGCACGATCATGTCGCGCGAGGGCTGCAGCACTCCGTTGAAGAAACCTGACAGCGCCATGAACACCATCAGCGCCGCCACGTTCAGATCGATCAGGGCGACCGGCATCAATGTGAGGCCCGACACCAGAAGCCCGATCACCGCGATACGATCATGGCGGTCGGTGCGCGCGCTCAGCCAGCCGCCGACAAGAACTGCCAGCGCACTCAGCACCAGATAGACCGTGATCGCCGTGGTGCCGATGGCGAGCGGCGTCTGCCACAGGGCGGCCAAAGCCACGATGCCGTAATTCTGCGTGCCGACCGACACCGCCGCGATCAGCATGAAGAAGATCAGGTTGAGCAGCACCGGCCAGGTCATCAGCACCCGCCAGTCGCCGGCCGACGGCGCGGTGCCGCCGCTCGATTCCTTCGCCCGCGCCGATTCCCGCCCCGCCAGCGGCTGGCCGAACAGCGCAATGGCCAGGGCCGCGATCGCACCCAGAGCCGCGGCCGCCACGAAGGCGCCGCGCCAGCCGAATTGCGTAGCCATGACGATCATCGCCGCCGGCGTGACGGCGGTGCCGATGAAGCCCGCGAAGATATGGATGGAAAAGCCCTGGCTCACGCGGGCCGTCGAGATCCGGCTGGACAGCAGCGCGTAATCCGCCGGGTGATAGACTGTGTTTGCGAGCCCCAGCAGCGCGAAGGTCAGCCCGAACAGGATGAAGCTCGGTGACGCGGCGGCCAGCAGCAGCGACACGGTGCCAAGCAGGAGCCCGCCGGTCAGCACGATCCGCGCCGAGGTGCGGTCGACCAGAAAGCCGGCCGGGGTCTGCAACAGGGCGGAAATGATGTTGAACAGGGCGATGACCAGCCCGAGTTCCGTATAGCTCACATTGAACTCGGCGCGCACGAACGGAAACACCGGCGGCAGCACCAGAATGTAGATGTGGCTCACGAAATGCGCCGCGCCGACCAGTCCGATCACCCGGAAATCGGAGGCACGCGTAGAGGCGGCGGCGATGGCAGTCGACGTCATGGTTGTATCCCGGCTGGCGGCCTTCGCTTAGCACACGCGCGACGGCTGCGGCCATGCGCGCGCGTGGGGGCATGTGTCCCGCCGACGCATGCGCAGCCGGTTTCCCACCGCCCCCACCCGCGCTGCGAAGCCTCGCCAAGCGCCCGCGGCCGGATCGATAGGATTACAGTCGCAACTTGAAAGATGTTTGGAGAGGACTTGCCGACGGTACGATGCAGACTCAGCTAATCTGGTTCCCACTGACGACATGAGATCGCAAAATGGGCGGGCATCGCGGCCCGTCAAATGTCGCAAGGACACACCCGTATGGCCCTGTCATCCCGTCCGGCAATCGCCTCTCTCATCCTCCTCGCCAGCGTCGCCTGTCAATCCGGCCAGAGCAACGCGCAGACGGAACCCTGGATCGGCCGTTGGGGCGCACCGCAATGTGGTACGGACGCGACCGAGATCGTGTTGGACAGATCGCGTCTCGATTTGTCCACTTTCGAAGCGATGTGCCGGGTGAGACGCGTCGAGCGGCGCGGCAACTCCTACCGCTTCGACACGAACTGCACCGGCGAAGGTTCGCCGCTGCGGGCACGTTTCACCGTGCGCGTCGACGGCGACACTCTGCTCTTCACGGAGCAACGCGGCCTGGCCTTCGATCCGAAGCGCTTTGTCCGCTGCAAAGGTCCAGTGTCGCAACGCGATGCAGCGACGGCGGCGCCTCGACCGCAGCCTGCGAACGATGCGTCTGAAATACTTCCGCTAAAGCACGGATTTTTTGTCGCCATCGATACCCCTTGCGCTCAGGCGTCCAATGCCACGCTGAATTTGGTGCGGCGAAACGCCATCAGTACAGCGCGCACCCTCTGCGAGTTCTCCAACATCGAGAAGACAGGGCCGACGCGTTATCGTGTCACCGAGCATTGCGCCGATATCCCGCGCCCGCCCGAAGAAAAGCCGGCCGCAGAGATCGTCACATACGACATAGCGGACGATGAAACATTCGTCGTCCGGCGGAGTGGCGGCTCTGAATATCGCGCACGATACTGCCTTCAGTCGTTGCTGCCGCAGCCATGGCGCAGCAACGATATCCGCGACCTGATCCGATAGTCGTCAACCGCCGCCAAGGCGGCCGCGCAGAAGACGATGACGAGGCCAGCATCCGGCTCCCGGCGATGCGGTCGCACTTCTCATGCAATCTGATGCGCCAGATTGTCGCGCAACCGTTTCGCTCCGCGCGGACGCGCGGCCAATGTTACATTCATATGAATGGAAATGTCGCAAGAGAGGACATTCGCGCACATCCCCTCAGCGTGCAGCATATCGCGATGTGCCCTCTGCATCACACTGCGCTCTCGCATCCGCGAATACATGGAAGTGTCATCCACCTGTGACGTGCAGCGTCCACTCATGCCCTCGCAGGCATGCAATGCCAAATAAAGAAGGGGCGTACTTACGATGAAACTGTTGAAGACAATTCTTGTCGCATCCGCGACGAGCGTATTGACGATCACGGCCGCGCAATCGGCCGATTTTCCCGTCAAGGCCAAAGCGGTCGAATATGTCAAGATCTGCAGCCTGTATGGCGCCGGCTATTACTACATTCCCGGCACCGACACCTGCATCAAGATCGGAGGCTATGTCCGCTTCGAATCCTATTATAACGCGCCGCAAGGCTCGTACCCGGTCAACAACGCCACCGGCGTTTTCACCCGTCACGTCAACGACCTTGCCATGCAAGGGCGCTTCCGGATGAACAGCGACGTCCGCACGCAGACCGAATACGGCACGCTGCGGTCGTATTTCCAGTTCGGCTTCAACGTCCGAAACGGCGTCAACGAGAATACGCCTCCCGGCGCGTCTGTCGCTCTGGAGCGGGCCTTCATCCAGTTCGCCGGCTTCACCATCGGCAGGACGGAGACTTTCTTCACGTTGTACAACGCGTCGTCGTTCGGCCTGATGACCAACACCTTCGACGCCAGCACGGCATCGACTGGCATGAACCTGCTCGCCTATACGTGGCAGTTCGGCAACGGCATGTCGGCATCGATTTCGCTGGAAGATTCGCTGGCGCATAACAAGGGTGTCGTCGATCTCGGCGCACCCGGCAGCACCGCCGGTGTGATGGGCGCTGCTCCGTTCTCATCCCAGGCCAGCGACTCCATGGGCATGAAGACCCCCGACTTTGTCGGCAACCTCCGTGTCGATCAGGCCTGGGGTTCGGCGCAGATCATGGGTGCGCTTCGCCAGGTCGGCGCGCGCTACAATTTCAGCGACACCTCGCCGAACTGCAATGGTGGCGGCACCAACACGACCTCATGCGGCCACCCGGACGAAAAATGGGGTTGGGCGGTCGGCGCCGGCATGACCCTGAAGATGCCGTGGGATTCACGTGATACGCTATCCGGCCAGATCGCCTATGCGAAGGGCGCGTCAAGCTATGTCGCATTCGCCAACTCCAACAACGCCCTGCATACAAGCGGCGGCCTCGCGCTCGGCGCCTTCAACGATGCCGTGTTCGGCGGCGTCACGCCCGCGCAAGGCGGCTCCACCCCGCTCGAACTGACCGAGACCTGGGGCGGTACGATTGCGTTCCAGCATTACTGGACACCCAGCCTGCGTACCTCGTGGGTGTTCGGCTATATGAGCGTCGAATATAACGACGCGGCAAAGGCCCTGATTTCCAATCTGGGCGCAAACTGCATCGGCGCAAACATCACGATCAACGATCCCTCTAGATGCAATCCGGACTTCTCGGCCTGGCGCGTCTCGTCACGCACCATGTGGACCCCGGTGCGCAATTTCGATGTGGGCGTCGAAGTCGCCTATTCGCAGGTGAATACCGCGTTCGGCGGCGCGGTCGGGACTTTGACAGCCGCCAATAACGGACTGGCTGCAGGCTCCTACGCCCTTGAAGACGACGGCGTCTGGTCGGCAGCGTTCCGGGTTCAGCGCAGCTTCTAGCCGTGCCTGCAACGACATCGGCCGACCCGCGCGGCTGACGCCTTCGCAATCCCCCGTGTGAAGGCATTGCACGACTGGAGGAGTTGGCTCCCGTACACGGGGGCCAACTCTTTTTTGCTTTTGGCGCACCCGAGCAATACTCATGCGCTGCCCGCGCGCGCCGGGACGCGTTTCACCGCAATTTACGTCCTTTGACACAAAAAAACGCAGATTCTTGCCCGTCTGCGACATCGCAGAGCGGATTTCGGCCTTCCACGGCGATGGCAAAATAGCGGCGGCCATGCGATACAGGTTCCTTCACCGGGGACATATTACAAGCGACCATCATGGGACCCATCGGCACCCTCCCCGACGCGATTGCGGATGTCTGCATCACCGGCCGGCTGGCTGGCCGACCGGAATCGCAGCCCGATCATCTGCGCGAAAAACTTGCGATCCAGGATCTCGCCAATGAGATGGCCGACCATCCGGGCGACGTGCTGCCGCGCCTCGTCAAGCTGGCAATGGAATTGTGTAGCGCGGAATCGGCCGGCGTCAGCGTCCTCGATGCAGAGGCCGAGCTCTTTCGCTGGTTCGGTCTGCAGGGCAAACTGGCCGTGTTCGAGGGGGCGACGACACCGCGTCACCATTCGCCCTGTGGCGTGTGCCTCGACCGTCACGATGCCATTCTGATGGCGCGGCCCGAACGCGTCTATGACTGGATCAGGGATGCGAATATCTCCGTTCCCGAGGTTTTGCTGGTGCCGCTGTTCCTGCGCGGCGGCGACCAGCTCGGCACGCTCTGGGTGGTGGCGCGCGAAGGCCGTCAATTCGATTCCGGGCATGTGCGCGTGCTTACGGAACTCGCCACCTTCACCGGCATCGCGCTGCGCATGATCCAGAGCGAGGAGCAGCTGAAAAAATCGCTCGACGAGCAGGCGACGCTGACCAAGGAGATGAGCCACCGGGTCAAGAACGTGTTCGCCATCGCCAACGGCCTGATCCGCGTGAGCGCGCGCAATGCGGAGAGCAAGGATCAACTGGCCGAGAGCCTCACCGGCCGGTTGCAGGCTCTGGCGGAAGCGCATGCGCTGGTGCGCCGCTCGTTCAGCGAAACCGGCAAGGGCCAGCACATTCCGCTCGGCGAGATCGTCGCCCGCATCCTGCGCCCCTATCACGGCGACAGCGATCTCGACGGACCGGATATCCGGATCGGCGAACACGCGACCAACAATATCGCGCTGGTTCTTCACGAGCTTGCCACCAATGCCGCAAAGCATGGTGCGCTGAGCCATGACGACGGCACGGTACGGGTGCGCTGGACCCTGGACGGCGACATGGTGGTGGTGGACTGGCAGGAGCGCGGCGGCCCCACTGTCACCCAGCCGGGGAAGAAGGGTTTCGGCTCGACACTGGTGCGCTCGACGCTGACCAGTCTCGGCGCCGACATCGTGCATCACTGGGACGCGCAAGGCCTGCGTGTGGCCATCACAGCACCATTGGCCAAGCTGCAGCACTGACGCATAGCGAACTAGCGCCGCCGCCGGCCCTTTTTCGCAGCCGCGGCGGGACGCGCCGTCACGCCAAGTCCGCGCAGGCGCCCCTCATCCACAAAGTCCGACTGCATGTCGATCACGAAGGGCCATGTATATCCATCCACGCGCATTTTCGTGTAGGGCGTGTGGACGCTGTGCTTGGTGGTGGCCATGCGCCCCTCTTTGTATTCGAGCGCGCGGATGTGTGCGCGCGGAAAGCGCCGCCACGGCGACAGCAAGGCGCCGGTCCGCATTGCGATCTCGCCGTCCTCTTCCTTGAGATCGATCACATATTGCCGTGCATACATCTGCATTGCGATGACGACCGGAACGAGGATGACAGTCAGACTTGGCCAGGCGAGATCGGCATCGGCCGTGCCATATTGACGGATCGAGCCATAGGCGAAGAACATCAGCGCCAGGACGAAGGCCGCCTGGAGGAGGCGCATCTTGAGCGCCTGATAGCGGTTCACCACAATGGCATCGGGCGGATAGACCCGGCCGGCCCTGCCCGCGGCAACGCCAGTCAAAGCCGGCAGCCCGAGCTGCCGCGCCCTCTGCCCAACATTCTGCCGGCCGAGCCGGTTGGTGCTGGCGATCGAGAGTGGGATCGAACGCGACGGATCGGGATGCACCAGCATCACCGCCGCCATCGGCTTTTTCGAAAATCCGACCAGCCTCGTGCCGAGACTGACCAGCCCCACACCCTGGAAAGCGGACAAGGGCTGCGACCAGGTCCGGTTGCGGATCAGGTCGCGCTCATGCACATCGACGCCGGAATCGGAGATCGTCACCTGCACCACGCGGAAGGTCGCGACGAATTCCGCCCACCACCACCAGATATACACCGCGACAGAGATGGCAGCGGATAGCGGCAGCACCGGATTGAAATACTCGGTCAGTCCAAAGGACAGCAGGAGTGACGCCACCACCAGGCAGGTCAGGAGCGGACCGACGACCAGCCAGAACAGCGCGATGAAGCCGATGATATAGCGGTCCGACCGCTCGGGACGCAGCACGAACGTCGCCGGACGCGTCGCGAGGTCCGCATCGAAGGGGTTGGGATCAGGCACTCCGTCGAACACGCTCACGCGCGCCCCCTGCAAGGTCTCAAAATGGAAGAGCGCAGCGAGACGGCGCGCTTCTGACGACGCGTCATGTTAGGGCCAGGCGCGGCGAAACGCAGTAGCCTGCGCGTATCAGTCCGGCGTGTAATAGCCTTCCGGAAATAATTGCCCGGCTTCGGTTTTGAATTTGAAATTGGTAACGGCAAACCCGTTCCGGCTCTTCTTGATGGTGAATGCGAAATACACATAGGTCGACTGATCGTAGAGACCGACCCAGATCACCTGTCGCAAAACGTCGCCGAAACGTGAATCCGCGGCTTTCTCGATGAAGACGGGATCTCCCATATTGCCCAGCCCCCGAAGAGACGCCGCAAACGGCTCGCTCACCGGCTTGTCGATCAGCCGGAAGAAGTCACGCGTGACCTCGTCGAATTTCCTGTCTTTGATCTTCTCGACGGTGTCCTGCATCCACGCATCGGGGTCCTTGAGCACCACGATGTCGGCGCGAGCGGCGGGCGCGGCCAGCAAGGCCGCCGCGAGCAACACAACCTTCAACGCCGCTATCCTCATACGAATCACCGGCCCCATCCTTCGATCATCCCGACAGATCGCAATCCTCGCAGAGCAACGCCACGACGGCAACCTTGCGCCGGCGTTATCCCGCCAACGCCACCAGCACCCTGCCCAGCTTCGCGTGCCCTTGTGGAATAATGCGAGGTCGTATTGGTCGTTTAGCGAATACACGCATGCGGCCATTCGCACGACACTTCGACAAGGTCCGCGTTGAACAGCGCCCTTCAGCCGAAAAAAACTGGTCCCCGCACCGCGAGGACCAGCTTCGTCCTTGTAACGATCAAAAGGCAGTCGCGACGTCAGCGGTTTCCCCGGCCGCGATAGCCGCCGCGGTTTACGCTGCCGCGCTCCATGCCGCCGCGCTGCTGGCCGCCGCCGCGCATGCCACGCTGCTCTCCGCCGCCACGCTGGCCCTGCATCTGCTGGCGGCGCTCCTGGCGGAATTGCTGACGGTCGCCCCGGCTTTGCTGCCGCATGCCGCGCTGATCCTGGCGGAAGTCACGGCGCATCTCGCGACGCTCCTGCCGGACGCCTTGTTGCTGGATGCGACGCTCCTGCCGCACACCCTGTTGCTGCTGACGCCGCTCCTGCCGGACACCACGCCGGTTCTGGCGATGGTCGCGCCGGATCTCGCGGCGACGGTCCCAGCCGCGGCCGTGATAATATCGGGTGTGATAGCGCGGCAGGTACCAGCGGTTCCAGCCATAGGCACCACCGAAGCCGAGGCCGCGTCGCCACGCATAGCCGCAACGGTACCAGCCCGGCCCGTTCCAGCCGTCGAGATAGAAGCAATAGCTGCGTCCGCGATAGACGAAGACCTGCGCCTGTTCGATGGGACTGGTTTCTTCGATCACACACTTGATGCCGCCACCGCCCGGTATTGTGACTGCATGGGCGGCACTTGTCGCGGTCGCCAGGGTCACGGCTGCCGCAAATATCAATGCTGTCCGCATGGTTTCCTCCGTTGGTATCGCCCTTCGGGAGCGCCAACGCACGCCGGCATCGGAGGTTCAGTCCGGACGCAAAACTAACGTGAATTCATCGGGATATGACGAAGCATTCATCCCGGCGCGAGGCCGACCGCGCAGTCCGGCGAAATGCGACGGGGCCGGGCATGTCAGCCATCGGCCCAACCGCCCAGTCGCCCGTCAGATCGTCCGGCCGGACACAGGCCGCCATCATGCCTTGCGGATACGGCTCACTCCGCCAGCGCCGCGAGAATCCTGGCCCAGCTTCGCGTGCCCTTGTGGAACGAGGCGAGGTCATACTTCTCGTTCGGCGAATGCACGCGGTCGTCGTCGAGCGCGAAGCCGACCATGAT
>JAEVZN010000130.1 GCA_023392205.1 Pseudomonadota bacterium | reverse complement strand
GACCTTCACTGTGCCGTCGTCGTCGACATTGATCTTGGCGCCAGTCTTCTCCACGATCTCGCGGATCACCTTCCCGCCGGTGCCGATGACTTCGCGAATCTTGTCGACCGGAATCTTCAGCGTCTCGATACGCGGTGCGTGTTCGCCGAGTTCGGCGCGCGCCGCGGTCAGGGCCTTGGACATCTCACCCAGAATATGGATGCGGCCGTCCTTGGCCTGACCGAGTGCGATCTTCATGATCTGCTCGGTGATGCCGGCAATCTTGATGTCCATCTGCAAAGAAGTGATGCCGCCTTCTGTGCCGGCCACCTTGAAGTCCATGTCGCCCAGATGATCCTCGTCGCCGAGAATGTCCGACAGGACGGCGAACTTTTCGCCTTCCAGGATCAGGCCCATCGCGATGCCTGCGGTCGGGCGCTTCAGCGGCACGCCTGCATCCATCAGGGCAAGCGACGATCCGCACACGGTCGCCATCGACGATGAGCCGTTTGACTCCGTTACTTCCGACACAACGCGGATGGTGTAGGGGAAGTCATGCTTGGCCGGCAATACGGGATGGATTGCCCGCCAGGCCAGCTTGCCATGGCCGATCTCGCGCCGCTTGGTACCGCCGAGGCGGCCGGTCTCGCCGACCGAATAGGGCGGGAAGTTGTAATGCAGCAGGAAATGCTCCTTGTAGGTGCCCTGCAAGGCATCGATCCATTGCTCGTCTTCACCGGTTCCGAGTGTGGTGACGACCAGCGCCTGCGTCTCACCGCGTGTGAACAGGGCGGAGCCGTGTGTGCGTGGCAGAACGCCGACTTCGCAGACGATCGGACGTACCGTTGCGAGATCGCGTCCGTCGATTCGCTTGGACGTATCGAGAATGTTCCATCGAACGATCTTCGCTTCCAGTTCCTTGAATACGCCGGCGACGCGCAGCTTGTCGTATTTCGGCTCGGCGCCTTCCGGGAAGAAATGCGCCATCATCTTTTCTTTGACCGCGCCGACTGCCGTATAACGATCCTGCTTCTTGGAGATCGCATAGGCCGAGCGCAGGTCTTTTTCGAACAGGTCGAGCATTTCCTTTTCGATCGCGGAATTGTCGATGACCTTCAGCTCGCGCGGCTCCTTGGCCGCCTTTTCGGCGAGCTCGATGATCGCCTGAATGACCGGCTGGATATGCCGGTGGCCGAACATCACGGCACCAAGCATCACATCTTCCGACAATTCCTTCGCTTCGGATTCAACCATCAGCACGGCTTCGGCGGTGCCGGCAACCACGAGGTCGAGATCGCTTTCCGCCATCTCGTCGACCAGCGGATTCAAGACATATTTGCCGTTGATGAAGCCGACGCGCGCGGCGCCGATCGGGCCCATGAACGGCACGCCGGACAGCGTCAGCGCGGCGGACGTGGCGACCAGCGCGAGGATGTCGGGAGCGTTCTCCATGTCATGGGACAGCGTGGTGACGATGACCTGGGTTTCGTTGCGCCAGCCATCTGCGAAAAGCGGACGGATCGGGCGGTCGATCAGGCGGGACACCAGCGTCTCTTTCTCGGTCGGCCGCCCTTCGCGCTTGAAGTAGCCGCCGGGAATGCGGCCTGCGGCATAATATTTTTCCTGATAGTCGACGGTCAGCGGAAGAAAATCGACGCCCTCGCGGGGCGCCTTGGCCGCGACCACGGTCGCTAGAACTGTGGTGTCGCCATAAGTGGCAATGACGGCGCCATCGGCCTGCCGTGCGATCTTGCCGGTCTCGAGCGTGAGCGTACGCCCACCCCAATCGAGCTCAACGCGGTGCTTATCGAACATTTTGCTTTTCTCTCATCGGTTTCGGACGAGGGAGAAGCCATGTGCAAGACGGCGAGACGCTGTCCCGGCTGAACGCGATCGAAAAATCAGAACTTGAAACGACCGTGATCAAGCGAAATAGAAGCGGTATTCGCAACAGCGCCTGGCGATCCTGCCATGACTTCATCCCTCCGGGATGCGAACGGCCATCATCCGGACGGCCGCCCCTTGTCCGGCAGAACCTTCTGCCGGTCTGCTGGCAGGCGCCTTCATGCGTCTGCCCGGTTTGCATGATGGGTCCGGACAACCATCCGATGGCGTCCGGCATCACGCGATTCCGCGCCCGCGGGCGCGGCACGTCAGCGACGGATATTCAGCCGCTCGATCAGCTCCTTGTAGCGCGCCTCGTCCTTGCCCTTGACGTAGTCAAGAAGCTGGCGGCGCTGCGACACGAGCTTGAGAAGCCCGCGACGGGAGTGATTGTCCTTGGTGTGGGTCTTGAAATGGCCCGTCAGATTGGTGATCCGTTCCGTCAGGATCGCGACCTGTACCTCAGGAGACCCGGTATCGCCGGCCTTGCGGGCGAATGTATTGATAACCTCGGCCTTGCGGCCGGCTTCGATCGACATCGTCAGTGACCTTTTGCTTTGCCGGCGCTGCCAGTCAGGCCGGCGAGGTTGAACACGCGCTTGGGAACGATCTGTCCCTGGGCCGTCTCGGCAAGAGCGATCAACTCGCCCGCTACCGTGACATAAACCAGACCCTCGAGGATTGGAGCGTCCCGTCCGCGCAGGATGACGGCCTGGCCTCTCTGGAGCCTTGCCGCATCGGACCTGTTGACGGCCAGTGCCGGGATGTCGTCCAGCGCGGTCTCAACAGGCCATAACGCGTCGGCGAGGCTGCCCTCGCCGGCGGCGGCTCTATCGCACAAAGCGGTCAGATGTTCCAGCGAAATCATGTCCGGCTCGTCGAAGGGTCCGACAGAGGTGCGCCGAAGTGCGCAGACATGGCCAAAACAACCCAGAATTCGGCCGAAATCGCGCGCTAAAGCCCGCACATAGGTCCCCTTTCCGCACTCCGTTTCGAAAATCGCGTGATCCGGGTCCGGGGTGGCGGTCAGCTCCAGGCGGTCAATTTCCACCGTCCGGGGCTGCATTTCGATGATTTCCCCGTCGCGGGCGATGTCATAGGCGCGCTCGCCGTCGATCTTGATCGCCGAATAGCGCGGCGGCACCTGCGAGATGACCCCGCAGAAACGGGGCAGAATGGCTTCGATCTCGGCGGCCGCGGGCCGCGTCTCGCTGCTCTCCGTGACCCGCCCCTCGGTATCGTCGGTGTCGCGCTCTTCGCCCCACCGGACCGTGAATCGGTAGGTCTTTGTCGAATCCATGATGAACGGCACTGTTTTGGTCGCCTCGCCAAGCGCAATCGGCAGACATCCGGACGCCAGCGGATCCAGCGTGCCGGCATGTCCGGCCCGCTTGGCGGAGAACAACCGCCGGACGACGGATACGGCGTGCGTGGATGTCATGCCGACCGGCTTGTCGAGCACCACCCATCCATGCACGTCGCGCTTCTCGCGGCGGTGTTGCTGCTTGCGCTTGTCCTTGCGGCTGCCTTCGGCGTGCGGAGCCAGACCAGCTTCGTTCTGCGCCGGCCCGCTGGATGCGGCGTGCGATTCGTCACTCATCTGCGTCTCCATCCGTGCCGAGGTCGCGCCGGACCTCTGGCGTTCGCAGAAGTTTTTCGATCCGTTCCGCTTCGTCGAATCGTTCGTCGAGCCGGAAGCGGATGTCGGGTGCAAATTTCAGGTTAACGCGGTGCGCGATTTCCCCGCGCAGATATTTCTTGTGCGTGTTGAGCGCAGCCACAACCTCGGCCGCGTCTCGTCCCCCCAGCGGCATGACGTAAATCGTAGCGAGCTTCAGGTCGGCGGTCATGCGCACTTCCGGAATCGTGATCATATGGCTTTCGATCACCGGATCGTGGATATCGCCGCGCGTCAGCATTTGCGATACCGCATGGCGCACCAGTTCTCCGACCCTGAGCTGACGCTGCGAGGCGCCCGCCGGTGCTGCGTCGTGTTTGGGCTTTTTGTTTCGTGGCATCTCAAACTCAAATGTGGTCATGCCCGGGCTTGACCCGGGCATCCATCAACTTCGCACATTCGTTTCTTTAGCGATGGATTGCCGGGTCAAGCCCGGCAAATGGCAGACAATAACGAAGCCGTGAGATTTGGACTCACAAACTGCGCCGGACCTGTTCGACCCTGTAGCACTCGATCACGTCGCCGGGGCGCATGTCCTGATAGGCCTCGAACGCCATGCCGCATTCCTGCCCGCCCTTCACTTCCTTCACGTCGTCCTTGAAACGCTTGAGCTGCGAGAGCTTGCCTTCGTGGACCACGACGTTGTCGCGGATCAGGCGGACATCGGCGCCGCGTTCCACCGTGCCGTCGGTGACCAGACAGCCGGCAACCTTGCCGACCTTGGACACATTGAACACTTCCTGAATGCGCGCATTGCCGAGCATGGTCTCGCGCCGTTCCGGCGTCAGCAGGCCCGACATGGCCGCCTTCACGTCATCCACGAGATTGTAGATGATGTTGTAATAGCGGATCTCGATGCCCTGCTGTTCGGCCGATTCACGCGCTTCCTTGTGGGCGCGCACATTGAAGCCGATGATGGCGGCTCCGACCGAAGAGGCAAGGGTCACGTCCGATTCCGTGATGCCACCGACACCCGAGAGGATGACCCGCGCGCCGACTTCGTCGGTGCCGAGCTTGTCGAGCGCTCCAATGATCGCTTCCAGAGAGCCCTGAACGTCCGACTTGATCAGCAGCGGGAATTCCTTGCGACCGACCGTCTTCACCTGCGCCATCATCTGCTCAAGTGAGCCGCGCATGCCGGTCTGGCGGGCGGCCTGCTTGTCGCGCTTCTGGCGCTCGCGATAGGACGTCACTTCGCGCGCACGGGCCTCGTTGTCGACGACCGCAAGCCGGTCGCCGGCATCAGGCGTGCCGTTAAAGCCGAGGATCTCGACCGGCACGGACGGACCGGCATTTTGCACCGACTGGCCGGTATCGCTGATCAGGGCGCGCACGCGGCCCCATTCGGCGCCGGCAACGATGATATCGCCGATCTTGAGTGTGCCGCGCTGGATCAGAACGGTCGCCACCGGGCCGCGACCGCGGTCTAGCTTGGCCTCGATA
>JAEVZN010000528.1 GCA_023392205.1 Pseudomonadota bacterium | reverse complement strand
CTGTCCGTTCACCTGCGAGTTCTGCGACATCATCGAATTGTATGGCCGCGTGCCGCGCACGAAGTCGAACGAGCAGATGCTGGCCGAACTCGACCGGCTCTACGAGCTTGGCTATCGCGGCCATGTCGATTTCGTCGACGACAATCTCATCGGCAACAAGAAGGCCGTGAAGCTGTTTCTCCCGGCGCTGAAGGACTGGCTCGAACGCCACGATTTTCCATTCGAGTTCACGACCGAAGCCTCGCTCAATCTCGCCGACGATCCGGAATTGCTGCGGCTGATGAACGAGGCCAATTTTGTCGGCGTGTTCATGGGCATCGAGAGCCCGGACCCCGATACGCTGTTTCAGATGAGCAAGAAGCAGAATACGCGCCGCAATATCGCGGACAGCATCCACAAGATCTACGGCGCCGGCATGTTCGTGACGGCGGGCTTTATTGTCGGCTTCGATACCGAAAAATCCGGCATGGCCGAAGCCATGGTGGCGCTGATCGAGGATGCGGCCATTCCGGTCAGCATGGTCGGGCTCCTTTATGCGCTGCCCAACACGCAACTCACGCGCCGCCTGACAAAGGAAGGCCGCTTGCATCCGCCGCCGGAATTCCAGTCGAGCCGCGCTGACCAATGCACGCTCGGACTGAATTTCGACACCTTGCGGCCGCGGCGCGAAATTCTCGAAGACTACAAGAATATTCTCGAGCGCACCTACGATTCGGCGGCCTTTGCCGGGCGGCTGCAACGGCTGGCCAGGGCGCTCGACAATTCAGGCCGCAAGCATCAGGCCGCTGCCGGAGATTCGCGGCGTAAGTTCCAGAGCAAGGTATCGCAGATCATCGACAGGCTGCCGGGCTCGCAGGATCTGTTCAGACAGATCCTCATCCAATGTGCGAGGGAGAATCCGAATTCCCTGCGCTCGATCGTGACCCTGATGGCTTTCTATCTGCATCTCGGTCCATTCTCGCGCCATGTGATCACGCAGATCGATCACCGGATCGCAGAGCTTGACGATGTGCCGGTTCAGCAGATGCCGCAGGCTCCCGTCTATGCCGAACTGAAACAGGCGGCGAACTGAAGCGGCCCGGGAAATGAAGCGGCCCGTGAAATGAAGCGGGTCGTGAACTGAAGCTGGTCTTGAACTGAATCTGGTCTTGGCCGCTCATCCCGCTATCGCATCAGTCGCCACACCCACAGCACGATGGCCGCGCCGAGTATGGCGCCGATGAAGGGGATATAGCCAGACATCGCCAGTGCCAGCGCATGAAAGCCGATAAAGGCGCCGGCAATTCCGACAAGGGAAGATGTGACGATGCCGCGCGTCGAGCCCGCGATCTGGCGGGTGAGCCATCCCGGTCCGGCGACCCGGTCGAAGATCAGTCCTGCGACAATGCCGATGACCAGAATGACTAGCAGGGTGACGGCCGGGTCGCGCATGATCTCGCTCTGCAATGGTGTGATGAAAAATCTCTGAAGTCTGCGGGTCCCAACGCGAATGCCCGAAACCGGTTCCAGCCGCTTGCAAGGCCTGCGGCAAAATTGCGGCAGGCTGTGCCAATCCCGCCCTGCAAGTGACATCAAATCGGCCTCGGCACAGGTCATGATTAGTGCGTCATGCCGCCCTGGGGAGGGACATGCGCGTCCTTGTGTTTGTGTTTGCGATATTCGGCCTGATGACGGCCCCAACGGACGCGGCACAGCCGCGCCCGGTTGTGGCCGAATTCACCAGTTCCGACACGGTCCTCGCATGGATCAACCGCTACCGTCACAAGCCCGATCCGCAACGTCTGCCGGCAGCGATCCAGACGCTGAGTCGTGCCGGCACGTTCCGCGATCCGGAAAGCTGCGGCGTCTATATCGGTTTCATCGCAGGCGTGATCGGATCGAACCCCGAACGGGCGTCCGACCTGATCGCGCAGAGTTTCCCGCTTGATGCGGAGGATCATTGGGCGATGGTGCGCGCCATTGCCAATTCCGGTCTGCCGGACTGGAAGCATCTTCTGGCCGAACATGCCCACCGCATGCCAACGCGTCATGTGATGATCGACAAGTATATCTCCGGCGCGTTGCCGACCCTGCGCGACACGGTTGCGCGCAAGCCGCCAACGGCCACGCAAAAGTTGAAGCGTTTCCTCACCCGCGCGACCCCGGAGGGGCCGGCGGTCGACTGGGCGCTCGACGTGTCGCCGGAAGTCCTGGACATGCTGTGGGGGCAATATTTCGCCACCGGCGATTACGGTCCGGTGCTGCGGATCGTTGCACTTCTGCCCTGGTCAGCCGACCGCGACAGCGTCGACAGGCTCACGCTGGGCGCGATGGCGAAATATACGCTGGCCAGCAACTCGGCGCGCAATCATGAATTGCTGACCCTGCTCAAGCGCAGCGCGCTGCATCAGCCGGAGGACACCCGCAAGATCCTGGCGCAGGTCACCGAGGCCGCCGACACGATGCAACTGGCCGCCATCCGCAAGGAGGCGATTGCCGCCATCGAGGAGCTCAAGCGCAAGGGGCCCGGCAGCAAACGCGACGTGATGACATGGGGCCGGGTCGGCGAGGGTGCGATCGCGCTCGGCTGTATCGGTGCGGCGGCGACCGGTCAGGTGGCGCTCGGCTTGCCATGCGTGATTGGCGGCGCGGTGTCGTCTGCGGCATTGCGGGCCTGGGCGGGGCAGTAGCTTCGTCGTGGCTCAGGCGCGGAACAGCCGCTTCAGCAGCGCATGCACCGGCAGGTAACAGAGCGGCAGCAGCGCCATATAAAGTACAAGGTAGAGCGGGGGCGGCAGGACGGAATCGGCATCGGGGCCGATGCCATGCACCCAGTTGATATTCTCGTCCCGCGACGTCAGCAGCCAGGTCGACGGGACCACGATCCACAACAGCAGCGTCTGCCACAGCAGCGCGCGCCGGTCATAACCCTGCCGGATCAGCATCCAGATGATGATCGGGGGCAGAAACAGGTGAAAGAGCGAGAGGCCGCGCAGATAGAGCGGCATCGCGGCATCGAACATGTAGGCCGTCAGACCGACGAGATTGCCGCCGGTGACGAAATCGAGAGTCCAGAGAATTTCCAGCGGCAATACGCCGACCGCCATCATCGACGGAAGAAGCCGGTTGCCGGTCCAGAGCGCGATGAGCACGGCGAACAGGGCGATATCGGAGAACCACAGGAAGTTTGCCGGCCCGTGGTCGCGCCAGTAGACCGGAACCAGCACAGCGACGAACAACGTATAGGGAATGCGGACCCACAGCGGGTAGTAGGCCATGTTGGCACCATCGTGAGGCCGGGCCGGGGCGGACTGTCGGGCTGTGAACTCGGTCATCGGCGCTCCACCTGGACTGAGGAGAGAACCGCCGCTGGCCAAGCGCGGTTCCGGCCCGCGCCGTCCGGCATGGTGGGCCGAAGGTCGCGGCGGAGCGGTCGCGCTGTCAGATCGCCGCCCGCACCGGATCGTATTCGAACACCCAGTCGTAGCGCTGCTTGACCTTCGTTTCCTGCCACTCGGTATCGACATAGCGCGCGGCCCCGTCGGCGTGACCGAGCGCCGGATTGTGGAAGCGGGCGGCATTGTCGTTGGCGGCCCGCACAAGCCTGCTGGTGCGCTCCTGGCGGGCGCGCTCATAAGCCTGCAACGCCTCGGCGATATCTGCGTGTGCGTCGAGGCTGCGCGCCAGCACCACGCCGTCCTCGATCGCCATGTTGGCGCCTTGTGCCATCATCGGCAGCGTCGGATGCGCCGCGTCGCCGAGCAATGTCACCCGGCCCAGGCTCCAGCGCGCCAAAGGTTCGCGGCCGAGCAGAGCCCATTTATAGGGCTCATCGATATTGCGGATGATGGTGTGGATGTCCTCGTGCCATCCGGCAAAGTCGCGCAGCGCTTCGTCCGTCGTGCCGCGTTCGGTCCAGCTTTCCACCCGCCAGTCGTCGCGTTCGGTGGTGCCGACAAAGTTGAGCAACGTGCCGCCGCGCACGGGATAATGCACGACATGCCCGCCGGGGCCGACCCAGTTGGTGCCGACGCGGCGGCGCAGACGCTCGGGCAGCTTCTCCATCGGCACGAGGCCGCGCCAGGCCAGCAGGCCGGTGAAATGCGCGGGCATTTCACCGAACAGCGCATTGCGGATGCGCGAATGCACGCCATCGGCGGCGACCAGCGCACCGGCGGCGATGCTCAATCCGCTCTCGCAGGTGACGGTGACGCTGTCTGCGTCCTGCTCAAAGCTCGTGACGCGCGCACCGAGCGTGATGATATCGGCGCCAAATGCTGTGACCGCGTCCAGCAGGCTGCGATGCAGGTCGGCGCGATGGATCATGAAATACGGCGCGCCATAGCGTGTCCGCGACACGGCGCCGAGGTCGAACAGCTTCCAGGTCTCGCCGGTGCTCCAGAGCCGGATTTCCTTGCCAGCCGGCTCGCACCAGACTTTCTCCAGCGCCGGTTCGAGGCCGAGCGAGAACAGCGCATGCGCGCCATTGGCGGAAATCTGCACGCCTGCGCCCAGTTCGGCGAGCTGTCGCGCCTGTTCCAGCACCGACACCCGGTAGCCGCGCTGCAGCAGCGCCAGCGCCGCGCAGAGCCCGCCGATTCCGGCGCCTGCGATTGCGATATGCGGGCGGTGCGTCATGCGAAGTCTTCCTCCCCGGCGGTTCGATGCCGCCTTGCCGGCAGGGAGATTAGGTCGAGCGCTTCGGCTTGAACAGCGGCGCATAGACCGCGCGCAGTCGCTGATTGGTGAGCGGCACATCGCCCTGCGCGCCATCGTGGCGGGCATCAAGGCGGCGGGCGGCACCGGCAATTTCGCTTGCGGCGCGGGCAAGATCGCCGTCGGCATCCGCAGTCGGTGTCAGAGGCACCACATTGGCGGAGCGGATTGCCACCGGTGGCGCGCCGATATCGAGGCGGGCCATGCGCGCAATCTCGCCCTTGATGACGGCGATCTGGTGCTCCGCGGCATCGAGGGCCGTGTCCTTTATTGCCAGTTCGCGGCGGGTCTCTCGCAACTGGTCGCGTGCGTTCTGCTCGCGCGCAAGACTTTCTTCGAGCGTCTTCGACAGGGTTTCGATTTCCGCCTTGAGGCGGTCGATCAGCTGGACCTTTCTGGCGAGGTCGGTGGCATGGGCTGCGGTCTTGTCGCGCAATTGCGCAAGATTGGTTTCCAGATTGCGGGTGGCGGCGGCAAAGCCGGCGCGGATCTGGTCCTTCTCGACCTGCATCTCCTTGACCGAGAGCGGCATGTCGTCCTGATGCCGCCGCACCAGCCG
>JAEVZN010000120.1 GCA_023392205.1 Pseudomonadota bacterium | reverse complement strand
AACCGCTGGACCGACCTGATCGAGGTCAACATCAACAATCTTGCGGCTGTACCGTCGGTGGTGTTCGGTCTGCTCGGGCTTGCCGTCTTTCTTCAGTTTTTCGGGCTTCCGAGATCGGCGCCACTGGTTGGCGGCATGGTGTTGTCGCTGATGACCCTGCCCACGATCATCATCGCCACCCGTGCTGCGCTGAAATCGGTGCCGCCTTCAATCCGCGAGGGTGCTCTGGGGATCGGCGCTTCCAAGCATGAAATGATCATGCACCACGTCCTGCCGCTTGCAATGCCGGGTATCCTGACCGGCACGATCATCGGTCTTGCCCAGGCGCTGGGCGAAACCGCTCCGTTGCTGCTAATCGGTATGAACGCCTTCATCACCGCGCCGCCCGGCGGCGTGCTGGAAGCTTCGACCGCTCTTCCGACGCAGATTTTTATCTGGGCCGACAGCCCCGAACGCGGCTTCGTGGCCCGGACTTCAGCTGCTATTCTGGTGCTGCTGATGTTTCTGATCTGCATGAATGCGATTGCCATTTACCTCCGCCAGCGGCTCGAACGCACCTGGTGATGAAAAAGAGTGAGGATGCCATGCACGATGTAACTGCGGCGCAAACCATCATGAACAAACCCGGAGCGGTGCCAGCATCGCTGTCCGGTCCGAAGGTGGTCGCGCGCGATGTCAAGGTCTTCTATGGCGAGAAGCAGGCTTTGAACTCCGTCTCTGTAGATATTCCGGCACAGGCGGTGATGGCCTTCATCGGACCTTCGGGTTGCGGGAAGTCCACATTTCTGCGCTGCTTCAACCGCATGAACGACACCATCGAAGGCTCGCGCGTCGAAGGCAGCATTACTCTTGACGGGCGCAATATCTACGATGCCGATCTCGACGTTGTAGAGCTGCGCGCCCGGGTCGGAATGGTGTTCCAGAAGCCGAACCCGTTTCCGAAGTCGATCTTCGAGAACGTGGCATACGGGCCGCGCATCCACGGCATTGCACGTTCAAAGGCCGATCTCGAAGCGATCGTGGAAAGCAGCTTGCGCAAGGCCGGCCTTTGGGACGAAGCCAAGGATCGCCTGAACGAACCTGGCACCGGCCTGTCTGGCGGACAGCAGCAGCGGCTTTGCATCGCACGTACAATTGCCGTGTCACCTGAAGTGATTCTGATGGACGAGCCATGCTCGGCGCTCGATCCGATCGCCACCGCGCGTATCGAGGAGCTGATCGACGAATTGCGGCAGAGTTTCACCATCGTGATCGTCACACATTCCATGCAGCAGGCCGCCCGCGTTTCCCAGCGCACAGCCTTCTTCCATCTCGGCAACCTTGTCGAGGAAGGGCCGACCGAGAGCATCTTCACCACGCCGCAGGACCGGCGCACCCAGGATTACATTACCGGCCGCTTCGGTTGATGCGGCGGCAGGACAGGCAAGGACACCCGTTATGACAGACCATATCGCCAAGGCCTTCGACGTCGACCTGCAGGAACTCAATCGCATGGTCGCCGAGATGGGCGGCCTTGCGGAAAAGGAAATCGCGGATGCGGTACATGCGCTGACCCGCCGTGACGTCAATCTCGCCCGCAAACTGATCGCTGCGGATTCGCAGGTCGATGCGTTGCAGCGCGAGGTCGAGGAATTCGCGGTGCTCACCATCGCGCGGCGCCAGCCGATGGCCAATGACCTGCGTGAAGTGGTGAGCGCGCTGCGCGTGGCCAACGAAATCGAGCGCATCGGCGATCTTGCCAAGAATCTCGGCAAACGCGTTCTGGATCTGAGCGGCGAGTATCCGTCGCTGAAGCTGATCCGCGGTGTCGAGCATATGGGCAAGCTGGTGCTGGCACAGCTGAAAAACGTGCTGGATGCCTATACATCGCGCAATGTCGAGCAGGCATTGGAAGTGTGGACGCGCGACGAGGAAATCGACGCGATGTGCGTGTCGCTGTTCCGCGAATTGCTGACCTATATGATGGAAGATCCGCGCAGCATCACCTTCTGCATTCATCTGCTGTTCTCGGCAAAGAATATCGAGCGCATGGGCGATCACGCGACGAATATCGCGGAAACCGTGCATTATATGATCAAGGGCGAGCCGCTGGCTGGCGAACGGCCGAAGGCGGATACCACGAGTTTCGCCCCTGTTTCGCTGTGACGGAGGTCCATAGCGCTGCCATGACGGTTCAGACATCCCGCATTCTGATCGTGGAAGACGAGGAGCCGCTGTCACTGCTCTTGCGTTATAACCTCGAATCCGAAGGGTATGACGTCGAGACGATCGCGCGCGGCGACGACGCCGATACACGGCTGCGCGAAAGCACGCCGGATCTCGTCGTGCTGGACTGGATGCTGCCGGGCCTGTCGGGGATCGAGCGCTGTCGCCGCCTGCGCTCGCGCCCGGAAACCAAGTCGCTGCCGATCATCATGCTGACGGCGCGCGGCGAGGAAAGCGAGCGGGTGCGCGGACTGTCGACAGGTGCCGACGACTATATCGTCAAGCCGTTTTCGGTGCCGGAACTCATCGCCCGGATTCGCGCGCTGTTGCGCCGTTCGAGGCCCGAGAGACTGGCAGATGTGTTGACCCTCGGCGAAATCGAACTGGACCGCGTGAAGAAGCGGGTGTCCCGGGGCGGCCGCGATGTCGATCTCGGCCCGACCGAATTTCGTCTTCTGGAGTTTCTGATGGAGCGTCCCGGCCGGGTGTTCACGCGTGAGCAATTGCTGGACGGTGTCTGGGGCAACGAAGTTTATATCGACGAGCGGACCGTGGACGTACATGTCGGCCGGCTGCGCAAGGCACTGAATCGCGGCCGGGACGGCGATCCGATCCGCACTGTGCGCGGCTCCGGCTACGCGATCGACGATCGTTTCGGCAAAGCGAATTAGGCCGACAAAGGCCCCGGCTTTGATGTCATCAAAGCCGGAGCGGGGCCGGCCTTACCGGCTGACCGGACGCTTGTCGCGCCGCGCGGCCGGCGGCTGATAGGCAATGCGCGAGTGATAGGCGCAATAGGGGAGGCCGGACATTGCGTGGCCGCCGCAAAAGTAGAAGTCCTGGGTTGCCGGATCGCCGATCGGCCATTTGCAGGTCTGCTCGTTCAACTCCAGCAATGAGCGCCGCTGACCCATCGGGATGACATTCTCGACGGGCGAGGCGTCCGCCTCGACCTCGTAGTCGTAGGAATAGGCCTGCGCCAGCGCCGTATTCCCGCGCATCGCGGGGCGGGCGACCCGCACCATGTGGGTTGCGCGCGGCTTGCGCTGGCGCGGCGCATTCGACGCCGGCGCCTTGGTGCGGCCCGACAATCCGAGCCTGTGAACCTTGCCGATGACCGCGTTGCGGGTAATTCCGCCCAATTCGGCGGCGATCTGGCTGGCGGACAGGCCGTCCGCCCAAAGCTTTTTCAATTGTTCGACCCGTTCGTCATTCCACGTCATCGGCTGCCTCTCTTGTCCGGATGCGGACTGTCCCGCTTGCGGAATCCATTCCCGTCGCCTGACCAGCCCTTCGGCTGCCGACGCTCACGCCACACCAAGATTTACCGTTGAAACTCAGTCCGCCGCACGAGATGTCGTATTCGACGAGGGGGACACTACTAGATGGCTGGACTCGCCCGCAAGAGTCCCCCGGACACTCTCCCCCATAAACATGCTGTTCCACGGCGCTTTACTGGGGACAAAGCGGCGCATTTATCCACCGGCCGCGTCGGTTGACACCTCACCGAGGCGACCTAAAATGATGCAAATGTGCCGCCCGCCGAGGCGGCACGTTTCGTTTCATCGCCGTTGTTCTGCGCTTTTGCGCCCTGTTCTGCCGGGATTTCTGCCGTGCTCTCGCATCTTCTGCCAACCTATGCCCGTGCTGAACTTGCTTTCGAGCGGGGCGAGGGCGCCTGGCTGACCGCGACCAGTGGCGACCGCTATCTCGATTTCGCATCCGGTGTGGCGGTGAATGTGCTCGGTCATGCGCACCCGCATCTTGTCGCGGCTCTCACCGATCAGGCGCAGAAGCTGTGGCATGTCTCCAACCTGTTCCGGATCCCGGAAGCCGAGACGCTGGCCGAACGTCTGTGCGCGGCGAGTTTCGCCGATGTGGTCTTCTTCGCCAATTCCGGTGCCGAGGCGATGGAAGCCGCGATCAAGATGGCGCGCAAATATCATGCGGTGAGCGGCCATCCGGACAAGGTCGGCATCATCACCTATGAGGGCGCCTTCCACGGCCGCACGCTGGCGACGCTGGCGGCGGGCGGACAGCCGAAATATCTCGAAGGCTTCGGCCCGGTCGCGGGCGGCTTCCATCAGGTGCCGTTCGCCGATCTTGAGGCCACGCGCAATGCCATCACCGACGAGACAGCCGCCATCCTGATCGAACCGATCCAGGGCGAGGGCGGCGTGCGCGTGGTGGCGCCGGAGTTTCTCCGCGCGCTGCGCGAATTGTGCGACGCGCGCGGCCTGCTGCTCGTCTTTGACGAAGTGCAGACGGGCGTCGGCCGTTCCGGCGAATTGTTCGCCTATCAGCGCACCGGCATTGCGCCCGACATCATGGCGCTGGCCAAGGCGCTCGGCGGCGGCTTTCCGATCGGCGCCTGTCTTGGCACGCGCGAAGCCGCCAAGGGCATGACGGTCGGCACGCATGGCTCGACCTTCGGCGGCAATCCGCTGGCCACACGGGTCGGCAATGCGGTGCTCGATGTCGTGCTGGAGCCGGGCTTTCTCGACAACGTGCGCAAGCTCGCGCTGCTGTTCAGGCAACGGCTTGCCGAGGTGAAAGACCGCTATCCGGATGTGATCGCCGAAGTACGCGGCGAGGGCCTGCTGATCGGGCTGCGTTGCGTGGTGCCGAATGGCGACATGGTGACGGCCTTGCGCAACGAGCGGCTGCTGACGGTGGCCGCCGGCGAGAATGTCGTGCGCCTGCTGCCGCCGCTGATCGTGACCGAAAGCGATGTGGCCGAAGGCATTGCCATGATCGATCGCGCCTGCGCCGCGCTTGCGCGCGCGACCGGCAAGGCGGTGCCGTGATGGCACGCCGCAAGATCCGCCATTTCATCAACCTGACCGACATCGCACCGACCGATCTGCGGGCGATCATCGCCGCGGCACGCGCGATGAAGAAGTCGCGCACCGGGCGCGGCAAGCGGGCGCTTGCGGGCCAGACGATGGCAATGATCTTCGACAAGCCGTCCACGCGCACGCGCATCTCGTTCGAGGTGGCGATGCGCCAGCTCGGCGGCGATGTTGTGACGCTGACCGGACAGGAGATGCAGCTTGGCCGCGGCGAATCCATTCCCGACACCGCGCGGGTGATGTCGCGTTTCGTCGATGCGGTTGTGATCCGCACGCTCGAGCACGATCTGGTCACCGAACTGGCGCAATACGCCACGGTGCCGATCATCAATGCCCTGACCAAGCAATCGCATCCCTGCCAGGTGATGGCCGATGTGATGACTTTCGAGGAGCATCTCGGCTCGATCAAGAAGAAGACCGTCGCCTGGACCGGCGATTCCAACAATGTGCTGACCTCTTGGATGCATGCCGCCGAGCGCTTCGACTTCCGCCTCAATGTGGCGACCCCGCCGGAATTGAAGCCGCAACAATGGCTGCTGGACTGGATCGCCAGCTCGGGCGCCGCTATCCATATCGGCGCCGATCCGGAAGAGGCCGTGCGCGGCGCGCATTGCGTCGTCACCGACACCTGGGTGTCCATGGGCGACGAGGCCAGCAAGGCCAATCGCCACAATCTGCTGCGGCCCTATCAGGTCAATGCCCGCCTGATGGCCAAGGCCAGGACGGACGCCGTCTTCATGCATTGCCTGCCCGCCCACCGGGGCGAGGAGGTGACGGACGAGGTGATGGACGGCCCGCAATCGGTGGTTTTCGACGAGGCCGAGAACCGCTTGCATGCGCAGAAGGGCATTCTTACTTGGTGCCTGAACGCCAGCACGCGATAGGCTGACTGCTTCAACTCCAGTCGTTCCCGCGAAAGCGGGAATCCAGCTTGCCCGGCTCCGGGTCGCCGTCTTCGCGGGGGCGAGCGGATCAAATTGTCCAGCCTCAATTTCCAAAGACCACGCCCCAATGAACACTGACATCCCCACCCGTACCCCATCGCCCCATTCGGCTGCCGACACGATCCTGCCCTTCGAGGTCGAGGCGCTGGATGTGCGCGGCCGCGTGGTCCGGCTCGGGCCGGCGGTGGACGACATTCTCAACCGTCACGATTATCCGCAGCCTGTGTCCAAGCTGCTTGGCGAGGCGATTGCGCTGGCGGCGCTGTTCGGCTCGTCCCTGAAATTCGACGGCCGTTTCATCCTGCAGACCCAGAGCGACGGGCCGGTGCGGATGATCGTGGTCGACTATACGACGCCGGGGCGGATGCGCGCCTGCGCGCGCTTCGACCGCGCGCGCGTCGCCGAGGCGCTCGCGGCCGGCAAAACGACCGGTGGCGACCTGCTGGGGCAGGGCCATCTGGCGATGACCATCGAC
>JAEVZN010000428.1 GCA_023392205.1 Pseudomonadota bacterium | reverse complement strand
CACAAGACCGATCAGCGCAACGCCGGCCATTGCTGCAACACCCGACAGAAAAAAGCTCCCCGTCGCAATGCCTACCGTATAGCCGATATAGCCGCCGAACAGATAAAGCGCGCCATGCGCCAGATTGACGATCCGCAGCAGCCCGAAGATCAGCGTGAAGCCGCTCGCCACGACAAACAGCAAGGCTGCGAAGGTCAGACCGTTCAGGACCTGAAAGGCGTTCATCGGCGCTTATGTCTCACGGAGCCTTGGGACCATTGGCGATATACCAGTCGTAGATCGCCTCGCCTTTCATAAAGGCCACGTCGTCCTTCTGCCGTATCTTGTCGAATATCTTCCTGAAATATTTCAGCCGGTGCGGTGCACCCATGATGTAGGGATGCAGCACGATCGCCATCACGCGCGCCGAATCTGCAGAATCCTCGTAGATCTGCTCGAACTGGTCGATTGCGCGATCGTAATATTCCGATGCCTTGTGATGCTGGATCAGCATCATCGCCACGTCATTGCATTCCTGCGTATAGGGGATGTTCACGATCGGCTTGGTGCGTGTCTTCAGCCACACCGGTTGATCGTCGAGCACCCAGTCGCAGACGTAATCGTAGCCCTCTTCCACCAGCAGGTCAGGCGTTTCCCAGGTCTCGGTCAGGCCGGGCCCCAGCCAGCCGCGCGGCGGCTTCCCGCAAACTTTCGCAATGGCGGCGTTGGTCTTGCGAATGTCTTCGCGTTCGTTCTCCACTTTCTGCATGTTGCGCTGGGTGAAGCCGTGGCCCATGAACTCCCATTTCCGCTCAAGCGCCGCCTCGACGATGGCCGGATAGGCATCGATCGCGCAGCCATTGATGGCGAGGGCCGCGGGCACGTCGTAATCGTCGAACACCTTGAGGATACGCCAGAAGCCGACGCGGTTTCCGTACTCGTGCCAGGCCCAGTTCGGAATGTCCGGCGACGGAGAACCGCCTGCGGGCGGCGTCAGCACGGTGCGCGGCATCGGCTGCTTCGGGTCCCACTCCTCTACGTTGACGATGACCCACACTGCCATCCGTTTGCCAGCCGGCAGCGTCAACTTGGGACGCTTGTTGATGGCGGAATAGGTGATCCGTTCGGTCGGCAACATATTCAGGTCTCCGGCGGCGCAATGGTAATATGAAGGGGTTCAAGGCCGACGATCGCAACTTCGATTTCGTCACCGGGCACCACAGCCCCGACGCCGGCCGGCGTGCCCGTATAGATCAGGTCTCCGTTCTCAAGGCCGACCTGACGCGAAAGCTGCGCGACGATTTCGGGAACATTCCAGATCATCTGGGAGAGGTCGCCCCGCTGCCGCTCGGCTCCGTTCACCGAGAGGGTGAACGGACCCTCAGTGAGATGCCCGCAGCTTGCGACCGGCGTAATAGTCCCGCACGGGGCCGACGCATCGAAGCTCTTGCCGATCTCCCAAGGCAGCCGCATGTCTCTCGCATCGCGCTGACGGTCGCGGCGCGTCAGGTCGATCCCGGCCGCATAACCGAAAATATGATCGAGCGCCTTCTCCGTTGAAATTTGCCGCCCCGGCTTGCCGATCGCCAGCACAAGTTCGCCCTCGAACTGGAAGTCCGACGTCAATGGCGGATATGCAACCGTCTCGCCATCCTGCACGATCGCATCGCGCGGCTTCTGGAAGAAGAATGGCGGATCACGCTCATCCGCCTCCTTCATTTCGCGGATGTGCTCGATGTAGTTGCGGCCCACACAGTAAATACGTCGCACCGGAAAGACACCCCCGCCGAGCACGGGTACAACTGTCTCGGCGACGGCAGGCATGACGCGATGCGCCACCGTCATGCACCGCCTCCAAACTTGACACCGGCTTCCTTGGCATACCAGTCGAGGATCTGCTCGCCGTTCCAGTGCAGGACACCATCGAACTTGGCCACATAATCATAAATAGCTTCGAGCGCCTTGATGCGGAACGGCTGTCCGCTGATATACGGATGAATTGCAACCGAGATGAACTTCGCGCGCTCGGCACTCTCTTCATATAGGCGGTCGAAACTCTCGGTGAATCGCTTATAGAGGTGATCGCTTTCGTGATGCTGCACGATCATCATGGGAATGTCATTCAGTTCGACCGTATAAGGCAACGTCACCAGCGGCCCTGACGTCGTCCGGATCACCGTCGGCTCGTCGTCATAGACCCAATCACCGATGTATTTCACACCTGCTTCCGCGAGAATGTCCGGCGTTTCGAGAGTTTGCGTCAGGCCGGGTCCAAGCCAGCCAACCGGGCGTTTCCCGGTAAACTTTTCGATGACATCCATCGACTTGCGGATCATGCCGCGCTGGTCTTCCACCTTGTGGATCGGACCCTGTTCGTAGGCATGCCCCATGAATTCCCAGCCGAGGTCACGCGCCTCTCCGGCCACGCGCGGATAATCCTCGCAGACACGCGCGTTGATCGAGAGGGTCGGCTGGATGCCGAGGCGCTTATAGAGCTCGAAGAACCGCCAGCACCCGACTCGCATGCCGTATTCGTGCCAGGACCAGTTCGGCACATCCGGTAACATCGGTTGCCCCGTCGGCGCCGGCAATACCTGCCGCGCCATCGGCCGGGAAATATCCCACACTTCATAATTCACGATGGTCCAGACAACGATCCGCGCGCCACCCGGCAATTTCAATGGCGGGCGGTCGACAATCGCCGAGAAGTCGGCGCGTTGCGTTGGTATCATCGGTTCTGGCATCGGCTCACCCTGTTCTCGAACTGTCACCAAACTCGTTTTGAACTCAGGCCCGCTGTTGCGGAAACCCAGCCGGCGTAGCGCCAACGGCCGCCAGCGCTTCGTCGCCGGTCATCACCTGGCCGAAGGCACGGCCGATGATCCTGAGCGCCGCATCATGCAAATCGGGACCGTCCATCGTATCGACGCAGTCGGACACCACAACGACAGCATAGTCACGGCAGCAGGCGGCGGTAGCCGTTGCAATCACGCAGGAATTGGTATTGACGCCGGTGATCAGCACCGTGTTGACGCCGTGCGCGCGCAGCGAAAGATCGAGATCGGTCGCCGTGAAGCAGTCATAGCGCTTCTTCGCATCGACGATAAAATCAGTTTCATTGAGCAAGTTCGGTATGACCTCGCAACCCGGCATTCCGACAATATTGTGCCTGAGCACATTCTTGCGCGGATTGTCGGGATCTTCGCCGCGGTGGCGCCAGGCCGGATTGAGCCTGATTTCCTCGGCATCGCGATAGGTGGCGACGCAATGAAAGACCGGAATCCCGGCAGCACGCACTTTCTTCAAAAAGGCTGCGTTGGCCGAAGTGACATGCGCTGCGGCGCCTGCCTCGAGCGGCATGGTTGCCACTGCCGGGTCGAGATGTCCCCGGTGCAGGTCGATTGCAACAATGCCCGCCTTCGGTGAGGCCACACCATGAATCATCTCGTGCCTCAGACCATAGGATTGAACGAGGTCTTGAGCAGAGACCTTTGGTCTATTCCGAATCGATCGGCGAGCCAGTCAGCGAGGATCTCCTGACCTATGGTCGGGTTATCGTGCTGGCAATGCTCGGCGCCTGTTTCGTCCGGTTCAAGCACCCGCATGGTCACGTCAACTCCATGCGCCTTTGCGTGATCAAAGGTCTTGCGTGCGGCTGTTACGGTCAGAACGTCATGCCCGCCATGCAAAATAAGATAGGGGCATCTCATGTTTTCGAGATGCCCTTCGAGCGTGAAGGGCTTCATCTTTTCTTGCGCTTCCTTCATCGAGGTGGCACCAAAGACCCAGCGGATATGCATGGCAAGACCGAAATCGTCGCCCTTCGTGCCCCACATGTCGTGGACAGACCAGATCGCGCCGTGTGAAATCGCGGCGGCCAGCCGGTGTTCGTAACAGCCTGCACGCGCCGCGTAATATCCGCCAAGGCTCGATCCGCATACCGCAATCCGGGACGGGTCGACATCCGGACGCTGCACAAGCCAGTCGATGCATTTTCCGATCGGCACTTCCGTGTCAGGGCGACTTGTAATCCGGTGGCGCCGCAATGTGCCACCCTGCCCCGGTCCATCGATCATTAATACCGATATCCCGCGCTGCAGACAGCCATGCGCCTGCATGAACCACATCTCGTCCTTGATCGAGTCGAGACCGCCCATGCAGATCAGGATCGGAAGCCGGTCTCCGGGGAATGGCGCACGCACGAGATACCCGCAAATCGGCTTCCCGTCCTCGTAGGGAATATCGACAACTTCACCCGGTGGATTGAGATAGGAGATGAATTTCGTGGAGCACGCTTCCATCTTTTCGAACGTCGGAAGCCGGCGTCGGTCGTCGGGCTCAAGGTGAAATTCTGCCTGACGGTAGTAATCGGCGGCACGCAGAAAGCAGTTCATCGCGGTGCGGATATGCCCGGCCCGCTCCTCGTCCAGGCCGCGCTGCCAGTTGCGGTCGGCAATGACCATCCATTCCTTGTGCCAGCTTTCGAGGTCGCCGGGGATCATCCGCGCCCACGCCATCAGCACTTCGCTGACCGCGCCGCCGCCCTCCTGTGTTTCTCCTAGGCCGCGGCGAAATTGATAAGAAAGCCAGGGATGCTCAGGCCAGTGGTGCCAGCCGAACGGCTCGTAATGCGGTCCGCGATCTGCCGTGATCCGCTCGATCGCATCGTCCTGCAATTCGTCCGACGCCATGCCCCTGTCCGCTCACCCCACAAAAAGAAGAAGTCTATGGTTGGACGACCACACAACAGAGTCAAGCCAAATGTATACACTTATCGCGGACCTATCGGGCAGTCTTTGCACGGCTTCGCATCATTCCAAGGGATTGACGCCAAAAGTGTACGCACTTTAAGATCAATTGGCTGGCGCATGCCAATCCGCCCAATGTCCCGGACCATGATGATGCCCACCCGCCTGGTGACGGCCGGCTCCCGCAGCGGCACGTCTTCGCTATCGGTTATGGATGCAATTCGAGAGCGCATCCTTTGCGGCGATTTTGCATCCGGTGAACGACTGAACGAAGTTCACCTCAGCACCGAACTGAAGGTATCGCGCACGCCGGTCCGCGCAGCCCTGCAGGCGCTCGCCGGCGAGGGACTTCTAGACTACGCGCCCAATCGCGGATTCACGGTTCGCGCGTTTCAACTGAACGAGATCGTGGATGACTATGATATCCGCGCGTCGCTGGAAGGCGTGGCCGCAAGATTTGCCGCCGAACGTGGGCTAAGCGGCGCCGAGCGAACCATCATCGAAAAGACGCTGGCAGATGGCGACAAGTTATTTCGCCGCGGCGCCTTCAAGTCCGGCGACCTGTCCATCTACCGCGTCATCAATGGAACATTTCACGATGCCGTGCTGGGGGCGACCCGCAACCGGATGCTGGCTGAGATGATCCGCATCTGTCATCACGTTCCGGTCTCCTCGAGCCGCAATATCGTGGCCTTTCATTTCGACGATGTGCGCCGCCGCCATGACGATCATCATCGGATCTATGAAGCCATCTTAACACGCGAACCCTGGCGTGCAGAAACGCTGATGCGGGAACATGTGGCGAGCATCAAGGCATCCTTGATTCGCAATTTTCACGAGCAGGATACAGAAAATGCGACAGCCGGGAGCGCAGCCCAGCCCCGCGTATCCTAGCCTTGAAATCTGGTCCCGCTGTCAGAGCAATCGTCGCGCTCGTTTCATCGGCAGACGATGACGCCTTTCTACGCTTGTGACGAATGAGGAACGGAATAGGCTTCTGAACCGCAATCCGATGGTTCCAGAAGCAGATTCGTCGCATGCAGAATTCCGCGCTCCTGACACCGCAAGAACGCCGATCGATCGCGGACGCGACGAGGGTCTTGGTCTTGCTTCGGACGAGCGATCTCGATCATGTCCTCGCATCGTGGAGCGAGGCTTCGCGCATGCTCCGGCGCGGTTCCGAAGTAACGGTCATGGCCGTCAGCCCTGCGCTCGTTGGGGGACAGGATGGCGAGGCCCTTCATGCCCAGACCTATGTCGAGCGATGCGTGACCCGTGACGTGGAGACCGGTTTCGCGATGTTTACCGCGCGCGGCGTCGCGGTACAGCGCCCGCATATTGTGCAAGAGGGCATGGCCGCGCCTTTAGCCCGGACAGATCAACTGAATTTTGATCTCGCGTTGCTGCTGGCAGGGCCGCATGGGGCGTCACTTGCCTGGTGCCGGACTGCGGCAAATGCGGTGACACAGCGTCGGGGCCATCCGGCCGTCGTCATTCGGACTGAGGCGCGCGCCAGGCCGGATGGGATATTGTCGGGAATAGTCGCCGCGATGCTGACCTCTGCCACGAGGCGCCGCCCGACCGGAGCGCCTGCACGCTGATTTGTGCCCCATCATTCTGGGTCGCCGTTGACAATCCGTATTCCCTAATAAGAACTTGAGAGGATGGGGTATTCACGCCTGCCCTCGTCCTAAAATCGTGACCGGGGCGGCCAAAGAAGTCACAGCGCGGATCACAGATGGCCGAACTGGAGATGCACGGCAAAAACCGGTTCCGCGGGGCAATCGTCGGGATCGTATTGCTGGCAGGCTTTCTGTTCATGCCCGCGCCGTCAGATATCCCGGTCAAGGCGTGGCATGTGGCGGGGGTCGCGCTTCTCATGGCCGTCTGGTGGATTTCCGAAGCCTTGCCGATCCCGGCGACGGCGCTGGTGCCTTTGGTTGCGTTCCCTTTGCTCGGCGTCGCAACCATGAGGCAAACGGCAGCGCCCTATGCCGATCCAATTATCTTTCTGTTCCTCGGCGGCTTCATCATCGGGACGGCCATGCAGCGCTGGGCGCTCCACAAGCGCATCGGACTGCGTGCCATCGTTCTGGTCGGCCTCTCGCCGCGCCGGCTCATCGGTGGATTCTTGCTTTCGACCGCACTGCTCAGCATGTGGATCAGCAATTCGGCGACCGCGATCATGATGCTTCCCGTCGCCATATCGGTCCTTGCACTCCTGGACTCTAACGCAAGGGCAGATCCCACTTCACGAAAAAATCTGAGCATTGTGCTCATGCTGGCGGTTGCCTATGGCGCGAGCATCGGTGGACTTGGCACCCTTATCGGAACGCCCCCGAATGCGCTGCTCGCCGCCTACCTTTCTCGAGAGCATGGTATCGTCATCGGATTCGCACAGTGGATGGTGCTCGGGATCCCGCTTGTTGTCCTCATGCTGGCAGGCGCATGGGCGGTCCTCACACGACTTCACCCTATCGGCGCAATGTTCGGCGACGATGCCGGCGATGTTGTCGAAACCGAACTGCGTCAGCTGGGGGCTATGACTCCGGCCGAAACCCGGGTGGCCTATATATTCGTCCTGACCGCGCTCGCCTGGATGACACGGCCGCTTTACGCCAGCTTCATTCCCGGCATCGCCGATTCTGTGATTGCGATTGCAGGCGCCCTCGCCCTTTTCCTGCTGCCATCCGGCATGCCGGAACAAAGCCGCTTGCTTGGCTGGGATGATCTTAAAGCTCTGCCGTGGGGTGTGCTTATCCTTTTCGGCGGTGGACTGAGCCTGGCCGACGCGATCAGCGGATCGGGGCTTGCGTCATGGCTTGGCGATGCACTCGGCGGATTGTCGGCTTGGCCACCATTACTGATCGTAGCGGTTGCCACTGCAGCGATGATTTTCCTGACCGAGCTCACAAGCAATACGGCAAGCGCCGCCACGTTCCTGCCGATCGGCGGTGCAATCGCAGTAGGAATTGGGCTCGACCCCGCGATACTGACTGTACCGCTTGCACTTGCGGCATCCTGCGCATTCATGTTGCCGGTTGCCACCCCGCCCAATGCCATCGTTTTTGCAAGCGGGCGGCTTGAGATCATGCAAATGGTACGCGCCGGAATTTGGGTCAATGTGCTCGGCACGGTTTTGATCGTTGCTATCAGCTACCCGATTGCCGGGTGGCTGTTCGCGAAATAGCATCAACTGGTATCAAGGCTTCCGGAAGTGACGGTAGAGCCACAATCCGCACAATACGATCAGCGAACCGACCAAAGCGGATACGATGTCACGCAGCGAAATAGCGATCCGGTCAAGGTTCGGGAATAATCCGAAGAGGCGGAACATCAGGCCGCCAATGACCGCACCGGTCAATCCAAGAGCCAGATTGCGCAAAAAGCCGAAGCCCTCCCGGTCCCAGGTGATCAGGAACCCGGCCAGGCTGCCGCCCAACACACCGACGATAATCCAGACGATAAGCTGATCGAATGTCGGCATGGGCGATGTCCTGACTATGTCACCGAAGTAACCCGACTCAAGGTTGAATGAAAGATACGCCAGCCTGTTGCGGAAGTCAGGTGCCGCCGCACTTTATTCGCGCAGTCACTCCGCCGCAGCAGAATCAGTGATCTTCAATCCGGGAGATTTCGTCACAATGATGCTCCGCCGTTCCGCTTCGGCCAGATAATCCTGCATCGACAAGTCCCGGTGCTCATCCGCCATTTTCTTCAGCTCTGTCTTGATCCGCCCCAATGCAGCGCGACAAGCTTCGTCATCGGTTTTCCGCTCTTCAATGTTGAGAAGGGAGCCGATAATCTGCAACTGATTTCCGATCCGGTGATGGATCTCCCGAATCAGAACGTCCTTTTGCTTGGTTCTCTCGGAAACAAGCTTCTCCAGCTGCAACCTTTGCTGGAACGGCGAAGGCAAATCACGGATTTGCGGGACAATGATTGCGAATGCGATGGCCGTCCCGACCGAGGCCAAAGCAGTGACCACGCCAATGATGGCGTGAAGACCAATATAATTGACGCCCATCGCAGCCGACCACACATGCGTCAGATGTGTCAGCCCGCACGCAACAATGAAGGCGACAAACAAAATCCAGAGCCATGGATAAGGAATGTCTTCGCGCCTCTGACGAAGCACAATCGCCATCGTAATCGGAATCGCGAAATAGGCAGTCGCAATCGCCAGGTCGCTGCCGACAACCAGCCAGGACAGCGTGGTAACCGAGGTGCAGAGTTCAAGGATTTGCTGGATCATCGAATACGGCTCGCCGGGCGCAACATCAGCCAAACGGTCAGAAACCTCGCAAACGCATTCATTGTTCCGAAGCTATAGAGATTTTTGCATAGCGGCCAGAGCCTCCGGACCGGGTTGCGCGCACTCAATCCACAAGTTGGCCCTTGCGCGGAAGCGCTGGTGAGACTTGAACACGATCCTCTGCAGACAGGCACCCGGCCTTTGAAAATCCCTTTCGGGAGCACGCAAATTCAGGACCTCGAACCAACCGGCCGCGCAATCGCCCATTGACACGCAGTCAACTCGAATAATATATCTAACTAGATAGTTATGGAAAAAAGCGATGATCACTGGGACCACGCGGCTGTTTGCGATCATTGGAGACCCGGTGGCGCATGTCCGCACGCCGATGGTTTTCAACAAATTCTTCGCAGAAAACCAGATCGACGCTGTTTGCGTGGCGATTCACATCGGCCGCGATGAACTCGATACGGGTTGGGCCGGGCTGAATGCGATCCGCAATCTCGACGGGTTCATCGTTACCGCTCCCTACAAGGCCGAATGTGCCGCCCTGTGCGACACCCTCGTCGATGACGGCGCCTATACCCGCGTGGTCAACACCGTACGTCGGGAAGCAGACGGCAGCTATACCGGAACGCTACTCGACGGCCGCGGCTTTGTTGCCGGTCTGAAAAACCAGGGTCACGACGTACGCGGCCGCCGCGTCTACGTAGCAGGCGCCGGAGGCGCAGGTACCGCCCTCGCGTATGCCCTCGCCGGCAGCGGTGTCAGCGCCCTCACCATTCAT
>JAEVZN010000386.1 GCA_023392205.1 Pseudomonadota bacterium | reverse complement strand
ATTTTGGGGCGCCATCATGGGTTCCGGGGTGAAAGCCGGCCGGCCGCGCGCGGGCGGTCCCGACATTATTGACCCGCCCGGCCTTGGATCGGCGCAAGCGGGTCGCTGCCGGCTACCTGCCCGCTTGGGGGTCGGATTTCAAGCCCGTTGCGGCCCTGCGATCAGGTGTTGCGGGTTCGCAGATACCGTTCCCATTCCAGCGCATGCCCGACAATTGTCGGCAGATCGTCATAGCGCGGCGTCCAGCCGAAGGTCTCACGGATCAGGTCCGAGGCGGCCACGATCTGCGCCGGATCGCCCGCTCGCCGTGCCGCAAGATCTACGGTGAAATCGCTGCCCGACACCTGCTTCACCGTGTCGATCACCTCGAACACCGAGAAGCCGCGCCCATAGCCGCAATTGAACGTCCCGGAGGCGCCGCCGTCGCGCAGATGCGCCAGCGCATCCGAATGCGCGCGCACGAGATCGGACACATGGATGTAATCGCGGATGCAGGTGCCGTCCGGTGTCGGATAATCGGTGCCGTACACATCCATCTTCCGCCGCAGGCCGAGCGCCGCCTGTACCGCCACCTTGATCAGATGCGTGGCGGCCGGCGTCGATTGCCCGGTGCGCATCTGCGGATCGGCGCCGGCGACGTTGAAATAGCGCAGGATCGCGTATTTAAGCCCGTGCGCCTGTTCGGTATCGCGCAGGATGATCTCGCTCATCAGCTTCGAGGAGCCGTAGGGCGACATCGGCGAAAGCCTCGCGTCCTCCGTCACCGGCACCTGTTCCGGGTTGCCATAGACCGCAGCCGTGGACGAGAAGATGAAATGGCGCACGCCGCTTTGCACCGCCGCCTCGATGAGGGTGCGGGTATTGGCGGTGTTGTTGCGGTAATAGCCGAGCGGATCGGCGACCGATTCCGGCACCACGATCGAGGCCGCGAAATGGATCACCGCATCGATGCCATGCCGCGCCATGATCGCACGGGCGAGACTGCCGTCGCCGGTATCGCCCTCGTAGAGCTGCACGCTGTCCGGCAAGGCCCAGCGAAACCCGGTCGACAGGTTGTCGAGCACGACCACCTCTTCGCCGGCATCGCGCAGGGCGTAGACCATGTGGCTGCCGATATAACCCGCGCCGCCGGTGACGAGTACCGTCATATCCTGAGACCTTTCTCGCAAATCCGGGCGCACATTAGGCGACGGGCGTGAAAAAATGGGTAAAAGGATCGCCCAAACCTGAAGCTCAGGACCGGACCCGAATTGGCCGATTTCGACGTCATCATTCCTAATCTGCACTGGAATTATACCGGTGTGACGGCGACCAACCGCATGATCGCACCGCGGGTGGCGCGCGTGATTACGGCACGCTGGCTGGGGCCGGATGCGCCGGACGGCATCGCCCGGATCGGCTTTGCCGATCTGATGCGGCTTCGCTGGCGGCGCACATTGCCGGTCGTCTGGCATGCCCGCCGCAATAACGAGATGATGGCGGGGCTCCTTCTCAAGGCGCTGGGCTGGCCGCTCAAACTCGTCTTCACCTCGGCGGCTCAGCGCCACCATACCTGGATCACACGCTGGCTGATCGGCCGCATGGATGCCGTGATGGCGGCAAGCCCGGCCGCCGCGTCATATCTGAAAGTCCCTGCCACCGTGATCCTGCATGGCGTGGATACGGAACGCTATCGCCCGCCCGAAAATCGGGCCGCGGCCTTTGCCGAGAGCGGACTGCCCGGACGATATGCTGTCGGCTGCTTCGGACGCGTGCGGCACCAGAAGGGCACCGACGTTTTCGTCGATGCGATGTGCCGGTTGCTGCCGTCGTATCCCGATTTCAGTGCGGCGATTGTCGGCGCCATCGACGACGAAAATTTTGCCAGGGGCCTGCACGAGAAGATCGCCGCCGCCGGTTTGCAGGAGCGCATCCGCATCACCGGCGAATTGCCGATCAACGACGTGCCGCAATGGTACCGGCGCATTCTCATTTACGCCTTCACCTCGCGCAACGAAGGCTTTGGGCTCACCATTCTGGAGGCGATGGCGTCGGGCGATGCGCTCGTCGCCGCGCGCGCCGGTGGTGCGGAAGCCGTAATCACCGGCACCGATGCCGGAATGCTCGTGCCGCCCGGCGATGTCGCGGCCCTTGTTGCGGCGCTGGAGCCGCTGATGCGCGATCCGGAGACGGCCGCAGCGATGGGACAGCGCGCGCGCGCGCATGTGCTCGCTCATTTCAGCGTCGAAACCGAAGCCGAAAAGATCGCCTCTGTCTATCGCGACGTATTGTCGGGCAAAGGCTGACTGGTGGTTTGGAGACGAACGGCGACATCGGGTGATGCCGCGTCCGGCACGGTTGAAGGGTCGGGGCCGCGTCCGAACAACCGCGAACCCGGCGGCCAGTCGAGATGCGGATGCGGCACTTCAACGGCGCCGACAACCCAGTCCCGTGCATCGTCGGTACGCCAGTGAATGGCCCATATTCGCCCGTCCCGTTGCGAGCGAACATACGCGAAGTTGCTTCCTCCATCGACGCGGCAAAGGTTGCCTTGCAGGCTCATCAGCGCATGGACATGCGCGAGCATCAACGGCGTGCCAAAGTTCGTGCGCTGCAATTCATCGCGCAGCCATTCGTCGCCGGCATGAAAGCGCAGAGACCATGAGGCAATGGCGGCCGGAGCATACGAAAACTCATTTGCTGAACCGAACAGCCGCTCGAAATTAAAGGTCGTCAGCGCCAGTTTGCGCGCACCGATGACGTGTCCGGGCCGGAAGGCGTCGGCAGCAGAGAAATTCGGTGCAATATCCAGCAGGATACGGCTTTGCGCGTCGAGCAGACGCATCGGTGCTGCGGCCATCGGCCGGGCCTGCAGAAATGTGTATGTGCTCAGGAGGGCAAAGCCGGTCAGGAATTGTCGCCGGTTCACGGTCATGGCGAGTCCTCACGCTGTACAGCCATTCGGGCGGATGCCTGCCATCTTTCAGCAGGACTGAAACGCCGGTCTGTGGCGTGGCTCACACTTGGCGTGTCGGGCGCAAAAGGGGCAGACCGCGGATTTCTGAATAGCGGTCAGTGCGCTCCCGCTCGGAAGCGCAGCGATGGCGCGCATCTCAATCGCCGATTCAGGGGAAGCAGTTTAAGGGCTGATTGTTGTGGCTTGTCAGTTCGGCCGCTGTGCCAGCAGCTTTTCGACAAAGGTCATGAGGTTGCCGCCCGCGAACAGATGGCCTTCAATGCCTGCTGCATGTGCCGCGCGCAGGTCGCTGTCCTTGTCGCCGATGAAAAAGCTGTTTGGCTTGTCGATTGGCCATTGCGCCATCACGTCGAGCAGCATGCCGGGCCTGGGCTTCCGCCAGTCGGAATCGATGCGATAGGCCGGCAAAGGCGCATCGGGATGAAACGGACAGAAGCGGATATCGTCGATATGCGCATCCGATTTTTTCAGTTCGGCGCGCATCCAGTCATGCAGCGCGTTCACATCGTCTTCGGTGAACATGCCCCGCGCCACGCCCGACTGGTTGGAAATGACGAACACCAGATATCCGGCTTCGTTGAGCATCCGCACGGCTTGCGGGGCGCCGTCGACCCAGTGGAAGCGCTCGATGCTGCCGATATAGCCGTCATCGCGATTGAGCACGCCGTCGCGGTCCAGAAAGGCCGCGGGGCGGGCGGGCGTGGTCATGCGGTCATCGTGTCCGGCGTGACGAACAATGCACGTTCGACCAGGCCGCAAATGGCATGCGCGGCGGTGATATGAATCTGCTGGATGATCGCCGTCTCGTCGGAGGGCGCGACCAGCAGGGCATCGCACAGATTGCCCATTCCGGCACCGGGCGTGCCGGTGAAGCCAATGGCGATCACGCCGGCCTCGCGCGCGGCTTCCAGAGCTCGCAGGATATTCGGCGAGCGGCCGGAGGTGGTGATGCCGATGAACACGTCGCCGGGACGGCCGAGCCCGCGCAACTGACGCGCGAAGACCTGCTCGTAGCTGTAATCGTTGCCGATGGCGGTCAGCACCGACGAATCGGTGGTCAGCGCGATGGCGGGCAGGGGATGGCGGTCGAGACGGAACCGCGACAGGAGTTCTGCGGCGATGTGCTGGGCGTCGGCGGCGCTGCCGCCATTTCCGGCCAGCATCAGCTTGTTGCCGGCGCGCAGAGAGGCGGAAATCCGGTCCGCGATAGTCGCGATCGTACTGATGAACGAGGAATCCTGCTCAATGCGCTGAGCAGCTTCCCTGGAGCGGCGCAGGTAGCCGAGGATCTCGTCTTCTTCGAGCATTACGAAGTGGTACCCGTGACCGGGGCATGCGGCAAGGCGGCACGGACCGCATCGAAGGCCGCTTGCACCTTCACGCCCGCTGTGCTGCGCTGGGCAATGTCGCTAAACGCTTGCGGCGGCTCAAGAATTGCCGCCAGCGGATTAAGCGGCGCCCACAGGCGGGGCGAGGTCGGACCGAAAATCGCCACCGTCGGCGTGCCGATGGCAGCCGCGATATGCATCAGCCCGGAATCGTTGGTGACGGCTGCGTCCACTGCGGCTAAGGCAATGATTGCATTGCGTAAATCATTGCCGGTGAGGTCGTGGACATGCGCGCCGCCGGCCGTCTTGATGGCCGCCGCGATCTCCTTTTCCGCCGGACCACCGAGCACCCAGACGCTCATCCCGGCAGCCGTCAGCAACCGTCCCAACACCGCATAATGCTCCGGCGGCCACGCCTTGCCCGGACCCACCGCGCCGGGCGCAAACGCCACCACAGGGCGATCGTCCGGGGGCAGTCCAAGCGCCTGACGCCACCGGCTAACCTCTTCATCAGGCACGACAATCTGCGGCAACGGCCAGTCCGGTGGTGGCGTCTGCCCCTTCGGCAAGGCGAGCGCGCCGAAGCAGTCAATCATGCGTTCGAGCTTGCGTTCGCCGAAGCGCATGTCGTTGATCAACCCGAAGCGAAATTCGCCGGCAAAGCCGGTCCGTTCCGGAATCCCGGCCAGAAACGGCGCCAGAGCCGCCTTCCAGGTGCGCGGCATGACCAGCGCCGTGCCGTAGTTCTCGGCCTTTAACCTGTTGGCGAGGCTTGTATATTTGCCAATCGGCAGGCTGCGCCGGGGGAGGTCGGCGACGATGCCTTTGCGCACGCCGGGCAAATAATCGAGGATCGGCGCGCACAGCGTACTGGTCAGGATATCCACCGGCCGGCGCGGCCATCGCGCCTTCAAGAGCCGCACCACCGAATGCACGCGCACGAAATCCCCGATCCACATATAGGGGACGATCAGGACGGGACTGTCCAGCTCTTGCGTTTCCGGCAGCATGGGATGGGTGGCGGACATTGAAATGAGCTTGAGTTCATTTCATCAAGTGAAAGAATGCGCTCCGGGTTAGACTGCGGCGGCCGCCATGTCGAGTGCGACGCACAGAAGCTGAGCACGACGCACAGAACACGGCAGAACCCGGCTTTTTCGGCGGTTGTTCTGACCTCTTCTGCGCCCTTTCTGCCTTGCTCGGCCGCCTTTCTGGCTTGCCTGGCGGCGAACCTTCTGCGTTGCGCTGTCCGCGGCCCTCGGGCAAAGGAACGCCCGCAGGTCGCCGGCGCAAGCCGGCAATGCAGGTCGGCAATTCAAGTCGGCAAGGGCGGGCGGAGCAGCGACCGAATGATCTTGGTAACCGGAGGCGCCGGCTTCATCGGGTCGAATATCGTCGCCGCCCTGAACGAGGCCGGACGCAGCGACGTCGCCGTGACCGATTATCTTGGGACGGACGGCCGCTGGCGCAATCTGACCAAGCGGCAGATTGCCGACATGGTGGCGCCCGCCGATCTCGTCCGCTGGCTGCAGGGCCGCAAACTCGACGCCGTGATTCATATGGGCGCGATCTCCGACACCACCGCCAGCG
>JAEVZN010000344.1 GCA_023392205.1 Pseudomonadota bacterium | reverse complement strand
GCGGCCATGCGCTACTGGTCGGTGTGCCGGGCCTCGCCAAGACGAAACTTGTGGAAACCATGGGCGTGGTGCTCGGGCTCGACGCCCGCCGCATCCAGTTCACGCCGGACCTGATGCCCTCCGATATTCTGGGCTCCGAGGTTCTGGAGGAGAATGCCGGCGGCAAGCGCAGCTTCCGGTTCATTCCGGGCCCGATTTTCGCGCAATTGCTGATGGCCGACGAGATCAACCGCGCCAGCCCGCGCACCCAGTCAGCGCTGCTGCAGGCGATGCAGGAACTGCATGTCACCGTGGCCGGCGCCCGCCATGATGTGCCCAAGCCATTCCATGTACTGGCCACCCAGAACCCGCTGGAACAGGAAGGCACCTATCCGCTACCAGAAGCCCAGCTCGACCGCTTCCTGATGCAGATCGACGTCGATTATCCTGACCGCGACGCCGAGCGGCGCATGCTGTTCGACACCACAGGTAGCGAGGAAGCCAGGCCAAAGGCAGCCATGAGCGCCGAAGAACTGATCGCGGCGCAGCGTCTGGTGCGGCGCCTGCCGGTTGGAGAATCGGTGGTCGAGGCCATTCTGGCGCTGGTGCGTTCGGCGCGGCCGGGGGCGGAGGGTGGCGAGGCCACGAAATCCATCGCCTGGGGCCCCGGCCCCCGCGCCAGCCAGGCACTGATGCTCGCGGTCCGCGCCCGCGCGCTTCTGGACGGCCGCCTCGCGCCCTCGGTGGACGACGTGATCGCGCTGGCCGAGCCAGTGCTCAAGCACCGCATGGCGCTGACCTTCTCCGCGCGCGCCGAAGGCGAAACCATCGAAGCCGTGATCGGCACCCTGAAATCCCGGCTTGGGTGACGAATGGCGACCGCGCCGGACGCCCGCACACGCGAACAGGATGCAGTCCGCCAGGCTGGCGGACAATCGCGCACCTTGGCGGCAAGCCTGCCGCGTCTCATTCTTGAGGCGCGCCGGATTGCCGCGACGGTGATTCACGGCTTGCATGGCCGGCGCCGTTCCGGATCGGGCGAAAATTTCTGGCAATACCGCCGCTTCCTGTCCGGCGAACCCGCGCGGCGGGTCGACTGGCGGCGCTCCGCCCGCGACGAGCATCTCTATGTGCGCGAGCAGGAATGGGAAGCCGCGCACACGATCTGGATCTGGCCCGACCGTTCGCCCTCGATGGTGTTTGTTTCGCAACTGGCGCGCGACACCAAGCTCGACCGGGCGCTGATCGTTGCCTTCGCGATGGCCGAGATTCTTGTCGAAGGCGGCGAGCGCGTCGGCATTCCCGGCCTGATGCGTCCGACCGCAAGCCGCAACGTGATCGACAAGATGGCGCAGGCGTTTTTGCACGATCCTTCCGAGCGGACCAGCCTCCCGCCCTCCTTCGCGCCGTCGCCATCCTCCGAAGTGGTGCTGCTTTCGGACTTCTGGAATCCGGTGGCGGACTTCAGCACCATGCTGGCAACACTGACCTCCGCCCGCGCGCAGGCGCATGTCGTGCAGGTAGTCGATCCGGCAGAAGAGACATTCCCCTATTCGGGCCGCATCGAATTCCTTGAACCGGAAGGCCTTGGCAGCGTCACCGCCGGCCGCGCCGAAACCTGGCGCGCCGATTATGTGACGCGGCTTGCGGCACATCGCGCGGCCTTGCGCGAGACCACCGCGCGGCAGCGCACAAGCTTCATCATCCATCGCACCGACCGTCCCGCAAGCGAGCTTGTGCTCGCTCTGCATGCGCGCATGGGCGAAGGCGGCGACATGCAGATGCCGGCATCGGCGTCGGCGGCCACATCTTCCACGGCACAGACACACGCAGCCGAGGCGCAGGCATGATCGGCGGCATCCCGCTCGGCTTCGCACAGCCGCTTGTCCTGCTCGGCCTGTTGAGCCTTCCGGTCCTGTGGTGGCTGTTGCGGCTGATCCCGCCGCGGCCACGGCAGATCGCCTTTCCGCCCGCGCGGCTGTTATTCTATATCGCGCCGAAGTAAGAGACGCCCGCGCGCACGCCCTGGTGGCTCACATTGCTGCGGCTGATGCTGGCCGCCATTCTGATTTTCGCCGCCGCCGGACCGATGTGGAATCCCTCGGTTGCAACGTCGGGCGGCTCGGTGCCGCTCGCCCTGCTGATCGACGATGGCTGGGGTGCGGCGGCGAATTTCGACGCACGCATCCGCACCGGCGAGGAAATCCTCTCCCGCGCGGAAGCCGATGGGCGCGGCGTCGCCATCATTCCGGTGTCGGAAGCCGGGCGCGGCATCACCCTGCAGACCGCCGCCGCCGCGCGCGTGCAATTGCGCCAGCTTGCCCCGAAGCCGCATGCGGTCGAACGCGCCGAGGCGCTGCCCGCCCTCACCCGCTTCTTCAATACGTCGCCGGATGCCGAACTGGTCTGGATGTCGGACGGCGTGCATCTGGGCAACGTGGACGACTTCGTGTCCGGGCTTGCGGCGCTCTCGCGCAACCGCCGCGTCACGGTGGGCGAGGGCGGCATCGCGCAGCCGCTGGCGCTCAGCGCCGCCAACAATGCGGCGGGTGCGCTGACCGTTAACGTGCAGCGCAGCACTCCGGGCAGCGAGCGCAACGGCATCATCCGCGCGCTGGACATGAAGGGCTCGCCACTGGGTGAAGCACCCTTCGCGCTGCGCGCGCAGGATCGCGAGACCGAAGCCAGCCTCAATCTCCCCGTCGAGATCAGAAACGATATCGCGCGGCTGGAAATCGCGGGCGAGCGTTCAGCCGGCGCCGTGCAATTGCTCGACAATCGCTGGCGGCGGCGCACGGTCGGCGTCATCACCGGCGCGACTGCGGATACCGCGCAGCCGCTTCTGGCCTCGACCTTCTATCTGCAACGCGCGCTCGCGCCGTTTGCCGACATGCGCATGGGCGAGCGTGTCTCGCCGTCCGATGCGGTGACCAAATTTCTCGACCAGAATGTACCGATGCTGATCCTCGCCGATGTCGGCAATGTGGTCGGCCCTGCGCGCGATCGTCTGGCCAAATGGATCGATGACGGTGGCGTTCTGGTCCGCTTTGCCGGTCCTAGGCTCGCTGCCTCCGACGATGAGATCGTGCCGGTGCGTCTGCGCCGCGGCGGGCGCACGCTGGGCGGATCGCTGTCATGGGAAAAGCCGCAACCGCTCACCGCCTTCGCCAATGACGGGCCGTTCGGCGGCATGCCGGTCCCCGGCGACGTCACCGTCAACCGGCAGGTTCTGGCCGAACCCGATGCCGGTCTCGTGGAACGCAGCTGGGCCACGCTTGGCGACGGCACGCCGCTTGTCACCGGTGTCCGGCGCGGCAAGGGAATGGTGGTATTGTTTCATGTGACAGCCGATACGCGCTGGTCGGATCTGCCTCTGTCGGGAGCCTTTGTCGAAATGCTCAAGCGGCTGGTTGCGATGTCGGGGTCCAATGCCACGGCCGAACAGACCGGCGCCGAGCGCGACCGGGAGACGCTTGCACCCGCCCGCACGCTGGACGGCTTCGGCGCCTTCACGGCGCCGCCCGGCTCCGCCAAGCCGGTGCCGGCCAATTATGCCGGCCGCGCCACCGGCGATTTCCCACCCGGTTTCTACGGGCCACCCGAAGGGCTGGTCGCCGTGAACACCCTCACCGCTGCAGACAAGCTGGCGCCGATCGATTTCGCCACGCTCAATGCTACCCGAGAGCCCTATCGCATGAGCGAACCGCTCGACCTGCGCGGCCCGGTTTTCATGGCCGCCCTTGCATTGCTGCTGATCGACGCGCTGATCGTGTTCTGGCTCGCCGGCGGCCTGCGCCGCCTCACCGGGCCGCGGCCGCGCGCATTGGCCGGCGCCATTGTCATGGGCTTCGTTTTGCATGGCTTCGCCCCCGGCTCCGCAGACGCGCAATCGCTCTCGCAGATCACCTCGCCCGCTACCCGTCCTCTCCCGTCGACCGGATCGGCCGCCGACGATTTCGCGCTGGCTTCCACGCTGCAGACCAAGCTCGCCTATGTGGTCACCGGCGATGCCGATGCCGACGCGGTGAGCAAGGCAGGCCTGTCCGGCCTCACGCTGTTTCTCGCGCAGCGCACCGCGCTCGAAGCGGGAGAGCCAGTCGGTCTCGACATCTCGCGCGATGAATTGTCGTTCTTCCCGCTGATCTATTGGCCGATCGTGCCGAATGCCGCACCGCCCTCGCAGGCGACGCTGTCGCGCATCGATGCCTACATGAAACAGGGCGGCACGGTTCTGTTCGACACCCGCGACGCATTGATGGCGCCGCCCGGTCCGGGCGGGGAATCGCGCAGCCCCGGCATGCTGGCGCTGCGGCAGATTCTTGCGGCGCTCGACATTCCCGAACTCGAAACGGTGTCGCAGGACCACGTCCTGACCAAGACATTCTTCCTGCTGCGCGACTTCCCCGGCCGCTTCAATGGCGGCCAGCTCTGGGTGGAGGCGCTGCCCGGAGAGCCAGATCTCGACAGCGAGAGCGAGAACCAGCGGCCGGCGCGGGCGGGCGACGGCGTGTCCTCGATCCTGATCACCTCGAACGATCTGGCGGGCGCTTGGGCGATGCGCACAGACGGCCAGCAGATGCTGCCGATGGTCTCGACCGAACCGCGTCAGCGGGAAATGGCCTATCGCGCCGGTGTGAACATCGTGATGTACACGCTGACCGGCAATTACAAAGCCGACCAGGTGCATATACCGGCTTTGCTCGAACGGCTGGGGCAATGAACGGAAGCGCTGTATGAATCTCGGGATTTCCTTCGCGCCCCTCGTGCCCGATTATGTGCTGTGGGCCGCCGGAATTGTCTCGCTCATCGCGGCGGGCCTGTTGCTGGCGATCCGCGCGCGCGGCGCGCTGATGCGCACGTCGGCGCTGGCGCTGCTGGTGCTGGCGCTCGCCAATCCGTCTTTCACGCGCGAGGATCGCGATCCGATCCCCTCGGTCGTGGTGGGCGTGGTCGACAAGAGCCCGAGCCAGACCTTCGGCCCGCGCGCCAAGCAGACCGAAGAGGCGCGCACCGCGCTGAACGAACGCCTCGCGCGCATTCCCAACCTTGACGTGCGCGTGGTGGAGGCCGGCGCTGCCGACGGCGAGACCGACGGCACCCGCCTGTTCAGCGCGCTCAGCGCTGCGCTTGCCGACGTGCCGCCCGACCGTATCGCCGGTGCGTTCATGATCACCGACGGGCGCGTGCATGATCTGCCGCCCGATGCCGCAGCGCTCGGCTTTGCCGCACCGCTTCATGCACTGATCACCGGCGAGGCCAGCGAGCGCGACCGCCGCGTGGTGCTCACCACCGCGCCGCGTTTCGGCATTGTCGGGCAATCGCAGACGGTTGCATTCCGTGTGGAGGATCAGGGCGTGCCGGCCGGCACCGCGCGGGTCACGATCCGGCGCGACGGCGAGACCATCGAGACGCGCAACGTCAACACCAATACCGGCGTGCGCGTGAATATTCCGATCCCGCATGCCGGGCCGAACATCGTCGAGATCGAGGCCTCGCCGCTTGAGAACGAACTCACCGCTGTGAACAACCGTGCGGTCGTCTCCATCGACGGCGTGCGCGACAAGCTGCGCGTGCTGCTGGTGTCCGGCGAACCGCATGCCGGAGAGCGCACCTGGCGCAACCTGCTCAAGTCCGATGCCTCGGTCGATCTGGTGCATTTCACCATTCTGCGTCCGCCGGAAAAGCAGGACGGCACGCCGATCAACGAATTGTCGCTGATCGCGTTTCCCACGCGCGAATTGTTCCAGCAGAAGATCGGCGAATTCCATCTGATCATCTTCGACCGCTACGCGCGGCAGGGCGTGCTGCCCGTCGTCTATTTCGACAATATCGCCCGATATGTCCGCGAAGGCGGTGCGGTGCTGATCGCGGCCGGTCCCGATTATGCGAGTCCGACCTCGCTTTGGCGCACGCCGCTCGATTCGGTGCTGCCGGCCGAGCCGTCCGGCACCCTCACCGAGCAGCCCTACCATGCGCGCCTGAGCGAGATCGGACGGCGGCATCCGGTGACACGGGCGCTCGAAGGCGGCGCGGAAGAGCCTCCGCACTGGAGCCGCTGGTTCCGGCTGGTCGATGCCAAGGTCGGCCAGGGTACCTCCATCATGGAAGGCCCGGACGGCAAGCCGCTGCTCGTGCTCTCGCGCGAAGGTGAAGGCCGTGTGGCGCTTCTCCTGTCCGATCACATCTGGCTGTGGGCGCGCGGCTTCGAGGGCGGCGGTCCGCATCTCGATCTGCTGCGGCGGCTGTCGCATTGGCTGATGAAGCAGCCCGACCTCGAGGAAGAAGCCTTGAGGCTTGTGGCGCGCGGACGCGACATCACCATCGACCGGCAGACCATGGCCGAGACCGTCGAGCCGATCACGATCACCACACCCGGCGGCGAGACGCGCAATGTCACGTTGCAGCAAGCGGAGCCGGGTTTGTGGCGCGGCGCGACACCCGCCAACGAACTCGGGCTCTGGCGCGCCACCGATGGCAAGCTGACCACGCTTGTGAATGTCGGGCCGATCAATCCGCGCGAATTCGCCGAAGTCACGTCCACCGTCGACACGACGCGGCCGCTCAGTCAGGCGACCGGCGGCGATGCAAAACGCCTCGACGATAACGGTACGTTGGCCATGCCGCGCATTGTCGGCGTGCGTTCGAGCGAAACCTTTCGCGGCGACGACTGGATGGGCTTGCGTTTGCGCGATGCCAGTGTGGTACGCGGCATCGGCGTGCTGCCGATCTTCGCAGGCATCCTCGGTCTGCTGCTGCTGATCGGTTCGTTGGCCGCCACATGGGCCAGAGAAGGTCGCTGAAGGCGCTTTCGGGAATTAGGAAAGCCGTGCGAAGACCCTAGCGCGCCGGGATGGGCGG
>JAEVZN010000319.1 GCA_023392205.1 Pseudomonadota bacterium | reverse complement strand
ACAAGACACGGCGCATGCGGATCTTGGGCCGGATAGAGGTCGAAGCGGATGCGTTCCTTCGGCCCGTAGGGAATGTCGAGGCTTTTTGTGTGCGCCTTGCGATAGGCTGCGGACCCGGCATTTCGCTGCTGGATCAAGGCGGGACTGTCGGCCACCGCGGCATTGCTGTCATAGGCGGCGTCGCGCTCGGCTTGCGTCAGCGATGACCAGTTCGCGCGCGGGTCTGCAACGGCGGCCAGGGCGAAATCCGGAGCTTTTGTCATTGCAGTTAGTGACCGCCCTGCCAGACGGTCAACTGGATCGGCGTCGGCCTTCCGCCGCTGCAGGGGTTCATTTCCTGCGGGCAATTGGAGATCACCACCAGCACATCCTTTTCCGCGCGCAGATCGACATAATCGCCGGGCTTCGACAAGCCCTCGTCGATGAAGATGCCGCCCTCGCCATCGACCGGCACATGCATGAAGAAATTGATGTTCGGCGGGATGTCGCGGCCGTTCATGCCAAGCTCTGCGAGCGTGCCGAGGAAATTGTCGCGGCAGCTCCATTTGCCGGGCTTGCCATAGCGGACGGTGTTGATCTCGCGGCTGCAACAGCCGGCCAGCGTATCGTGACGGCCGACCGTGTCCTCGACCACTGTCATCAGCGGTTGCGCGAGATCGTCGTACAATACAACGCCCTTGGACACATAGACGCTCTTGGCGAGCTTGACCGTATTCGGCGCGTTGTAGCGCACATCGCTGCGCGCGGCATCGAAGATCAGCGTGTCAACGGCCTGGCAGCCTTCCAGATCGACAATGCGCAGCATCGTGCCTTTCGAAATCTTGCGGTACCAGGGCGCGCCCGCGGCAACGATTTCATCGCTGATGACCCGGCCGGGAATTGTTCTCGCCAGCATCGTCCCTCTCCCTCAGTCTCTCCGTCTCACTCCGTTGCGCGAAGCGGAAGCCGTCAGGCGGCCACCGCCATCGGCAGGATCGGCGCCGTGGCGTCGAAGCGTTCGCCCGCGCGCAGACAGAAGGCCGGCTGCAACAGGCGCTCGGCGATCACTTCGGTCTGCTCGTTGTCATGCAGCCGGAAACGGCCGCGCAAATCGGACAACACGCTCACGTCGGCGATGCGGCCGGGTTCGAGCGAGCCGAGCTCGTCGGAGCGGCCGACCATCTGCGCCGGATGGGTCGTGACCATGGGCACCACCTGCTCCAGCGTCAGGCCGAGCGCCATCATCGAGCTCATCGCCTGGGTGAGGCTGAACTTTGCCTGCCCGGCAAAGGGGTGATTCTCGTCGTCGGGATGCTCGCCCGGCGTACCGGCAGGGGCCGGCACATGCGTGTTGTAGCCATGCATGTCGGCGCCGAGCGTATCGGGCACGATCCCGGCATCGAGCGCCTTGCGCGCCAGCCGATACGAGAAATGGCTGCCATGGCCGACATCGACCTTCAGGCCGCGATCGAGCGCCGCCTGGATCACCGAATGCACCTTGCCCTCGCGATTGACGAAGCCGCCGGGATGGCGCGTGAACGGATGCGCGAGAATGTCGCCGGCCCGCAATTGCGGGATCACACGCTCGATGATGGTGTCGGCATCCTCGCCATTGGCGCCGCTGTCCGGCAAGCCCCAGAGCTGCCCGAAATGCACATAGAGCGGCAGGTCGGTCTGGCGGCCGATCTCGGCCGACATTTGCAGCACCTCGATGCCCCATCGCGCGAAGCCGCCGATCTCGGCATGGCCCTTGATGCCGCGCACGATATCCTTGTTGGCATTGGCCGACGCCACCGTGGCGTCGATATCGACGCCGTCCGGGCTGTAGAGATTGGGATAGAGATGGCCCTCAAGCCCGCCGACCAGATAAGCCGACAGGAAGGCCAGCACCCGCGTCTTCGATGTCTCGACCACGAAATTGCGGAAGCCCGGCAATGTCATGCAGGAGGGGCCGCCCTGATCGATCACCGTGGTCACGCCTGATTGCACACCGACCATGTCGGCATTCATGCCGAAGCGGCCGGTGACATATTGATAGACATGCCCATGCGTATCGATGAGGCCCGGCAGGACGATCTTGCCCTTGGCGTCGATCACCTGCTTCGCAGAACTCGACAGAATGTCTTTCTGCACCGCCGCGATCCGGTCGCCCCTGATCGCGCCGTCCATCACGCCGTTGATGCCGGATGCGGGGCAGATCACATGTCCGCCGCTGATGACAATGTCGAAGGGAGAATTTTCAATCATGTGCGTGGCCCATTCAGCATGTGGCAGCGTGTCTGCAAACTCGTCAGTATGCTGACGTCTTTCCCGTATCTTTTAGCAAGCCGTGTGCCATCCGATCAAGGCTGGAAAGGTTCAACTTTTCCGCATGGGCGTGCTGCGCCTGCCCGCTTGATAGGCAGGATGCGGCTTCCATTGGCATGGAACAGCGTCGCTGCACCGCAAGGTGCGGCGCGCGTCACAGCACGGTGCGATGAGGCACGGCGACGGTGCCGCTTCCCGCCATGCAGCCCGCCGTCATGATGTCGACGGCGACGACATCCGCGTAGGACGGCGTCCCGTGCAGCACGCCCATGTCGCGGCAGAACTGGTTCATGACCGTCACGGTCTTCTCGGAGATCATGGGATCGTAATAGGGCAGATCGCGGCGGATCAGCTCGGCGATCAGTTCGGTCTCCTGCGCGGGAAACACATTGCGCGCGGCCTTGGTCGCAAGCGACACATCTTCCTTCAGCGCCCGCAGCGTTGCCGCGATGGCGCGCACCGCACCGCGCACGGCATCTGGGTTCTCTGCGATCATCCGGTCAGATGCTGCCAGTGTCGGCAATGTGTAATCGAAACAGACCGCCGGGCCGTCGCCACGGCGCACATCGAGCACGATCTTTCCGGCACCCGAACGAACGGCAAGCTCGGCGCCCATGCCGTTTGCCCAGAAACCGTCGACTTTTCCCTCTGCCAGAGCGCGCGCAACCGTCACGCCGATATTCACCTTCGGCCCGAGCGAGCCTTCCAGCGGTGCGATGCTTACATTGTCCTTTGCCGGATCGATGCCCGCCTCGATCAGCAGGCGGCGCAATCCCAGTTCGTCCCACGGGGCCGCGGCAATACGGCGTCCGCGGACCACATCGAGATCGCCACGCTCGCGCGCAATGTCTGCACGCATGACCAGAAACCAGTACATGCCCTGCGAGAGCGCGCAAATGAGCTTCATGCCTTTCCAGCCAGGGAAGGCGGCCAGTCCCGCATGCGCTTCGGCGGCGACGAAATCGGCCTCGCCATCGCGCAGCGCCTCATAGGTGCGGCCGGCGGGGGCCACCAGCTCGACCGTGATATCGAGGCCTTCCTTCTTGAAGAAGCCAAGCTCGGCCGCGGCCACCACGGGAAAATACGAATTGGTGATCAGATCGGGGACGGCAAGTTTCATGAAACGCTTCAATTCCGGATTCAGGATGTTGCGCTGTCCGCAGCATGACGGTCCAGCGCGTCCAGAACCTTTTCCGGTGTGAACGGCATCGCCGTCAACGACGCGCCGGTTGCATCCTGGATGGCGTTGGCAATGGCCGCGGCAATGCCGAGCATTCCGGCCTCGCCGATGCCCTTGACGCCGCCGGGGCCGGACCCAAGCCCATGTTCGAGGACGACGCTTTCGAATTGCTGCGGCAGGTCGCGCACCTTCGGCACCCGATAGGTCAGCGGCGTGGCGTTTTCGGGGTCGGTGCCGCGATAGCGCAATTCCTCGAACAAAGCCTGACCGAGCGCCTGCATGGCCGCGCCCTCGATCTGCGCGTGACAGGCCTTTTTGTTCAAGGCGCGGCCAGGATCGGCGCCGACGATCAGCTTGTGCAGCGTCACCTGTCCGGTTTCGTCATCGACGCTGACCTCGGCCGCCGACCAGCACGGCATCCAAGAAATATTGCGCGCGCCCATCGGTGTATCGGGATCGTAGGGCTCCTTGAAGGCGCCGCGTCCGATGAATTCCCATCCGATGCCGCCGTAATATTTGCGGATCATCGGCGCGAGCGGATGCACGACATTGCCGCGCCGCACGGTCCAGCCATCCAGCACGATCTCCGACACATCGCAGCCCAGGCGCTCGGCGGCAAAAGTCTCGATCTGCCGGCGCACCTCTATGGCCGCCTGTTCGATGGCCCGCCCGGTAACCAGCGTGCCGCAACTCACATGTGTGCCATTGTCGGGCGGAGAGTGATCGGTATCGATCGCGGCATAGGTCGCATTGGCCAGCGGCAGGCCGAGCACATTGGTCGCAATACTGCATAACGACGAGGCCGCGCTCTGGCCGACATCGACCACGGCCGCGCTGACCATGACTTCGCCATCCTGCGTGACGCGCACCAGCGCCTGCGCATGGTTGCCGGTGCCGCCGGCATCCTTCAGACCGACGGCAAAGCCGATGCCGCGGCCCTGCGCGCGCTTGCCGGAATATCCGACGCGATCGGCCACATCCTGCAAGCCGGCATTCAGATCGCTGTCCATGCCGCGCTCGCCCGGTGAGAAAGGCTCGTCCACATCGAGCAGATTGCGCATGCGAAACGCGAGCGGGTCCTCGCCGATCCTGCGTGCGATCAGATCGATCTGCCGCTCGCAGGCAAACGCGGCCTGCGTCCCGCCGAAGCCGCGATACGATCCGGACGGCACCGTGGTGGTGCGCACGACGCGCGCGCGGCTTGCCAAAGCCTGCCAGCGATAGGCGCCGCCGGCCCGAAATCCGGTCTTCACCGCCACCAGCGCCGACGCATCGGAATAGGCGCCGCCATCGAGCAGGATGTCGGCGCGGCGCGCCGTGAGGCGGCCCTCGCGGTCGACGCCCGTCGTCAGCGTCAGCCGCCCCGGATGCTTGACGAGTGTGAGGATGCTCTCGTCCATCGAAAATGCCAGCCGCACCGGTGCGCCCGCCTTGCGCGCCATCAGCGCGACCAGCGGCTCCATCTTGCAATAGGATTTGCCGCCGAAGCCGCCGCCCACCAGCGGCGTGTGAATACGCACGCGATGCAGCGGCAATCCGAAGATGCGAGCAATATCTACTCTGATGACAAATGGGTCCTGATTGCAGGACCACATTTCCAGCCGGCCGTTATTCCAGGTCGCGATGTTGACATGCGGTTCGAGATGGAAGTGATTGATCCGCGTCACGTCGAACGTGTCGGTGAACACCTTGTCGGTTGCGGCGAGACAATTGTCGATTTCGCCATAGGTGAAATTGTATTCGCACAGAATATTCCGGCCGGGGTCCGCGACGCTGGTGCATCCCATCCCGACCGGAATGGGGATGCCCGCGGTCGGCCCGTCGAACAAAGCCGGCGCGCCCTCGGCGAGCGCATCCTCGATGGTCATCAGCGGCGGCAGCGGCTCGTAATCGACTACGATGGCCTGCGCTGCACGAAACGCCGTGGCCTCGTCGACCGCGACGATGGCCGCGACCGGGTCGCCGACATAGCGCACGCGGTCGAGCGCGATCACCGGCTGGTCGCGCAGGCCGACGCCATAGAATGCGTCCGGTAGCGTCGCGACATCCTCGCCGGTCACAATACAGATCACACCCGGCATGGCCTGCGCCGCGCTGGTATCGATGCGCCGGATGCGCGCATGCGCGTGCGGGCTGCGCAGGAGCTTGCCATGCAGCATGCGCGGCAGCGCCAGATCGAAGGTATAGACGGATGCGCCGGTGACTTTCGCGCGGCCTTCGACCGGCGGTTCCTCGCGCCCTGCCATGTGATGAACGCCGTGCATCATGCCCGCTCCAGCGCGAGCGCGGGAACAGCACGGCGAACCGCCGCCACGATGGCGCCATAGCCGGTGCAACGGCAGACATTGCCGCCGAGCCAGTCGCGGATGGTGTCGTCATCCGGATCGGGATGGCTGCGCAGCAACGCGACAATCGACAGGATCATCCCGGAGGTGCAGAATCCGCATTGAAAGGCCGCGCTTTCCAGAAACGACGATTGCACGGCATGCAGAATGCCGTCCTGCTGCAAGCCCTCCACGGTCGTGATCGCGCAGCCGTCGGAGGCGAAGGCAAAGCTCGAACAGGCCGCAACGGGATCGCCGTCGACCAGCACCGTGCAGGCGCCGCAGACGCTCTGGTCGCAGGCGATCTTGCAGCCCTGCAGGCCCAGTGAATCGCGCAGCACGTCCGCGAGCACGCTGCTGGGCGCAACGTCGCATTCGCGCGCGACGCCATTGACTGTCAGGGATATCGTTATCGGTGTCACGGCAAATGTCCCAGCCGGACCAGCGCCCGGCGTGTCAGCACCTCGATCATGCGGCGGCGATAGCCGGCGCTGGCAAAGCCGTCGGTCAGCGGCTCCGGCAATGCGTCCATAACCGTCCGCGCGAATGCGGCGGCCTGACTCCCGAGGTCCGCCTGTGGCAAGTCCTGCACCGGAATGTTCACCATGCGCGCGCGCGCGAATGCGCCGCCGATCGCGATGCGCAACTTCGCGATCCTGGTTTCGGCAATCGTCGCGCCGGCATAGATTGCGACGGAGGGATGCAGGCTGCGGTCGGCGACCAGCCGGACGCCGGTTTCGGGGATGGTCACATTGACCAGCAATGCCGGATGGCCCGGCAATTCGTCCAGAACGATCTGCCGGATACTGTTTGCGGGCGAGGCGATGGTGGCGGTGGCGCCGAGCGCCATCAGGGCCGGCATCGCGTCGTAATGCGGCAAGGCCGACATCAGGTTGCCGCCGATGGTTCCCGTGTGACGGATGCGCGGATTGGCAATCTCCCGCCAGAGCGTCGCGAGATCGGGCAGCGTCTCGGCGATGAGAGGATCGCGCGACAAGTCCGCGTGGGTGGTGAGCGCGCCAATGGTCAGGGTGCCGTTATCCGCGCGGATACCCGTGAGCGCGGGAATGCCGGACAACGCGACGACGATATCGTAGGCCTCGCCGGACTTCATGCGGTCGATCAGATCGAGACCGCCTGCCATGAGGGCAACGCGCTTTCCTTCCGTCAGGCAGGCCAGGCAGGCATCGATACTTGTCGGCCGGGCCAGCGCGAATGGTACGATATGCTTGCGGGAGCGCAGGCCGGTCAGCACCGTCCGGCTCCACCGGCTGAAATTTCGTGAATCGCTTGTGGTCCTGAGCCCGACAATAATGCCATCCGCTTTCCGTCCCGCGCTTTTGCATCAGGATCAAGCAAGTGACGTGCCATCGGGCAGGCGGATGACGCAGTGCGGTTATGGCGTCGGCTCCAGGGTCAGATAGGCCCGCAACATCTCGCTGGCATGCCGCCGCCGTTCGTTGCGCCAGCGCGTGGCGGACATGTTCGTGCTGAACAGATGCGACAGCGTCGGTCCGTTGGAAATGTGGAAATAGCTCATCGCGACCATGCTGACATAAAGTTGCAGCGGGTCGATCCCGCGCCGGAACACGCCCTCGTCCTCGCCACGCCGCAATACCTCCTTGATGGCCACCAGCAGCGGCGACGACAACGATGATACCTTGACGGAACGGGACAGATGCCGGCCGTCGAGCAGGTTCTCGTTGGTCAGGATGCGAATGAAGAGCGGGTTCGAGCCGAAATGGTCATAGGTGAAGTCGAACAGCTTCATCATGGCCGGCAGCGGCGCCATGCTTTTCAGTTTCAGCTTCTGCTCTTTCAGCCGGATCCGTTCGAACACCGCTTCGAGGACGCGCAGGTAGAGGTCGTTCTTGCTGCCGAAATAATGGTAGAGCATCCGCATGTTGGCGTCGGCGCGCTGCGCAATGGCGTCGATACGGGCACCGGCATAGCCATGCTCGGCGAATTCGGCGATGGCCGCTTCCAGGATACGGTCGGACGTTGCGGCGGCATCGCGCGGGCGGCGTTCCACCTGCTTTTTCGCCGGCCGGACGGTATTGCGCGGCGGCACGGGCCGCGGGCGCATCTCCGTTCGCAGGGCCGCGGATTTCGCCATTGCCATCATCTCCAGTCCCGGCACGGCGCCTTTAATCTCGCGGCGGCAAGGCCTTGTTCCCATTTTCCGTGCCGCGATCCCGGCGGCACCGGACTTGCACAGGCATAGCGCCTTTCCCTCGGCCTTTGCAAAGACCTCGCCTTTGCAAAGGCGCTTGCGAGGACTTTGCAAGGACGTTGCCACATGCGGATGGACCGATGACTGACAGACTGGGCTATCGCCTGAAAATCGGGATCGTGATCCCGTCTACCAATACGACCGTGCAGCCGGAAACCGATTCTATGCGTCCCATCGGTGTGACCAATCATATCGGGCGCATTCATATTCCCGATCTGCCGCTGAGCAACGATACGGAATTCGAACAGATGGTCGAAGCGATCGGGCCGGATCTGTTCCAGTGTGTCGACCGCGTCATGACCTGCAAGCCCGCACATCTCATCATGGCCATGTCGATTCCGACCTTCTGGGGCGGCAAGACGGGCAGCGAGAAACTGCTTGAAAAGCTTGAGGATCGCGCCGGCGTGCCGGTGACAATGGGGTCTTTCGCCTGCATTCAGGCCCTGAACCGCTTCGATCAGGTGCGAAAGATCGGCATCCTGACGCCCTATCAGCCGGTCGGCGATGCCCATGTCGCCGGCTATTTCAAAGATCACGGATTCGAGGTCGCGAAGGTGCACAGCCTGAAGCGGCCGAGCGAAGTGCAGATCGCGCATGCGAGTGAAGCCGACATCCGTGACGGACTGAAAGTGCTGGCGGATGCAGGTGTCGATGCGATCGTGCAGGCCGGCACCGACCTGGCGGTTGTCGATATCGCCGCCGAGGCGGAGCGCTGGCTCGGCATTCCGGTGATTGCAATCAACGCGGCCACCTATTGGACGGCCCTGCGGCGATGTGGAATTGCCGACCGCATGGCGGGGCGCGGCACGCTGCTCGCCAGCCATTGAATGGCGCTGTTGCATATGACTTCATCAATCGCAGCGGATTCCGCTTTTCAGACAGGCAAAACACCGCTTTTTTATCTTCGCGGAGCGGGGCGGGCAATCGCGCGGCGTCTCGTTTCCAGCCGCAATTCTCTCGATTTCAGAAAGGTTTGATCGCAATGACCGCACCCGGAATGACGATGAATTTCTGGTCAATAAGTAAGCAGATTATGCATACGAGAACCATGCTTCACCCGGCCGCGATCCTACGCGGGGCCTTGTCATGAGCGGCGTGATTGCGCAGCGGCTGGCCGCGCTCGGCCTCGCATTGCCGCCCGTGCCGCAGCCGCGCGGCGCGTTCAAACCCTATTCCCGCTCGGGTTCGCTGGTGTTTCTCGCCGGCCAGATTTGCGAATGGGATGGCGCGGTGCGATTTGCCGGCCGGATCGGCGAGACGCAGGATCTCGCCTCCGGGCAGAAAGCGGCCGAGCTTTGTGCGCTCAACCTGCTGGCGTCGCTCAGTCTTGCGCTCGATGGCAATCTCGATCGCGTGGTCTGCTGTCACCGCCTTGGCGGTTTTGTGCTGGCGATACCTGGCTATCCGGATGTGCCGAAGGTCATCAACGGTGCATCGGATCTGATGTTCGCGCTGTTTGGCGAGAGCGGCCGTCACGCCAGAACATCGGTCGGCGTCGCCAATCTCCCGGCCAATGCAAGCGTCGAAGTGGATGGCATTTTCGAAGTGTCCTGACCGCGTGTGGTGCGACCACGATGCCGGATCGCGCCGAATGACTTGGCACGTTTCTGGCTAGGTCTGTGCGAGCACAAGTAAGCACCTTCTGCATAAGGAAGGTGCAATTTTCGAGGACCCGGACATGTCAGACAAGATGCACCGTTCGAATGCTGCCGGCACAATGTCATTCTCACGCCGATCCCTTCTGAAAGCCGCCGCGGCTCTGCCGGTTGCGGTTGCGGCGCCGCAATTCCCGACACCTGCGATTGCGCAGGGCGCAAAGCCGGTCAAGTTCACGTTGCCCTGGCTTGCCAACGGTTCGTCGCTGTTCGCCTATGTCGCAAAGAACCAGGGCTATTTCAAAAAACGTGGCATCGATATTTCCATCAGCCGCGGCTTCGGATCGGTCGCCGCCGCGCAGGCGGTCGGTGCGGGAGAATTCGATTACGGATTCATCTTTGCCGGCGGCACCATTCTCGGCGCCGCGCGCGGGCTTCCGCTCGTTGCCATGGCGACACTCGGCTATGACTCGACCATGGGCATGGTGGTCCGCGACGACAGCCCGATCAAGACGCCGAAGGATCTCGAAGGCAAGAAGATCGGCACCGTGCCGACATCCGCCGAGGCGCCGTACTGGCCCGCCTATGTGCGCAAGACCGGCATCGATGCGTCCGGCATCACCATGGTGCAGATGGACAACCGCGTGATCGAGCAGAGCGTGGCCAACAAGCAGGTCGACGCCATCACCTCGATCGCGACCTCCAGCGTGCCGGTCATGCTGGCGATGAAGCAGCCCTGCCGCTTCATGCCGTGGAATGAAGCGGGCGTATCGCTCTATTCCGGGCAGGTGGTCACCACCCGAGACAACCTCGCCAAGGACAAGGAATTGTCGCGCGCGATGACGGAAGCATTGACCGAAGGTCTTGCCTTCGCGCTGAAGGATCCGGAAGCGGGCATCGACATCTTCCTCAAGGAAGTTCCGGAAATGGCCGTCACCAAAGGCGGGCGCGAGAACGCAAAGATCTCCCAGGCGATGATGCATTACACGGTCATGTCGAAGGAGGCGCAGACGCATTCCATCGGCTACACGGATATGGCCAAGGCCGCGGAAATGGTCGATCTGGTGATGGAATTCGGCGCCCCGAAGGATGCCAAAAAGCCGGATGCATCGACGTTGTTCAACAACGACTTTGCCGGTGCGGTGAAGCTGACGCCTGCGGAATGGGACAACGTGCGCAAGAATGTGGCTGAATACGCGGCCATTCTCGGCTGACGCCATGTCCGCGCCGTTCAACGCCATCACCGCGGATCGCCTGCGCAAGGTCTATGAGACACCGTCGGGCGACGTGGAAGCGGTGGCCGAAGCGAGCTTCGAAATCGCCCGTGGCGATTTCGTCTCGATCCTCGGTCCGTCCGGCTGCGGCAAGAGCACGTTGATGCTGATGCTTGCGGGTCTGGAATCCGCGACATCGGGTGTTGCAACGCTCGACGGTCTGACGGTCACGGGACCGCAGACCGAAGCCGGCATGATGTTTCAGGACCCCACGCTGCTGCCGTGGCGCAGCGTGCTGGAGAATGTGCTGTTCCCGGTCGATATGTGCCGCAGCATCGCCTCGGAGGACCGGGTGCGTGCCGAGACGCTGCTGCGGATGGTCGACCTCTGGAATTTCCGCGAGAAGCGACCGCGCGAATTGTCCGGCGGCATGCGGCAGCGCGTGGCGCTGGCGCGCGC
>JAEVZN010000215.1 GCA_023392205.1 Pseudomonadota bacterium | reverse complement strand
CGTCCGGTCACGATTTCGCGGTCAATGCGACATCGCTTGGGCTGAAAGGCGACGACCCGCATTCATTCGATCTCCCGAGCGCGGATTCCGCAGCTGTGATCGCAGAGGTCGTCATGAAGCCGGAAATCACGCCGCTTCTCGCCGCCGCCGACAAGCTCGGCCATCAAATCCATTCCGGCACCCATATGCTCGACGGCCAACTCAACATGATGATGGGTTTCTTCCGGCTGGTCACCCCGCCGGAATAGCTCATACAGTCGCCTATCGGGAGAATATCGATGACCTATGTGGTGACCGAGAATTGTATACGCTGCAAATACATGGATTGCGTCGAAGTCTGCCCTGTCGACTGCTTCTATGAGGGGGAGAATATGCTCGCCATCCACCCCGACGAATGCATCGATTGCGGGGTCTGCGTGCCCGAATGTCCGGCCGAAGCCATTCAGGCCGATACCGATCCCGACGTCGAGAAATGGGTCGAGATCAACGCCAAATACGCGCAGATCTGGCCGAACATCACCGAGAAGAAGGATGCTCCCGCCGACGGCAAGGATTTCGACGGCGTCGCCAACAAGTTTGAGCAATACTTCAATCCCGAGCCCGCGGCATGAGTGTCAGCACACTGGCCGCGCGCCTCGCCGCAGCGCAGAAACAGGCGAAGCTGGCGATCCTGTCGGCAGACGAGCACATTACAAGCGTCGACGAGGCCTACACAATTCAGTCAGAATTGGTGACGCTCGCGGCAGATAACGTGCAGGGCTGGAAAGTCACTGCGCTGGGCGAAGCCGACCAGAAAAAATATGCCGCACAGCGGCCCGTCGCCGGCGCGATTTTTGCGCGGCGTATTCTGGCGGCGCCCGCCGACGCGGCGCTGTCAACGTTTATCGCGCCACTATTGGAATGCGAGATTGCATTCGTCCTCGCCGCCGACCTGCCGCACCGGGACAAGCCCTACACGCAATCCGAAGTCGAAAGCGCCATCGCAGCGGTGGTCCCGGTTTATGAACTGGCCGATTCAAGATTGCCCGCCGACGCGCCCGATCTGGTCAAGCTGGCCGATGTGATGGCGAACGGACTTCTGGTGACAGGACAACGCTTTAGCGACTGGAAGACGCGCGACCTCGGCGCTATTTCCATCGCGCTGCAACTCGACGGCAAGTCCATCGAAACCGGAACCAGCACCAAAATACTCGGCAATCCGTTGCTCGCCGTGGTGGCACTTGCAAATGCCCAGCCGCTTCCTGCGCTGGGGCTCAAAGCCGGACAGATCGTCACGACAGGCACCTGCACCACGCCGGTGGAGCTTCAAACCGGGCGCTACAGCGCAGATTTCGGACCGCTCGGCACAGTCGAGTTGACTGTCACAGCCTGATTGCTATGTCCCTGAGAATTTTCCGGTGCGGTTTTCCTGGAAGGCCTTGATGCCTTCCAGGCGGTCCTTGGCGGACATGCAGACCACATGCAGTTCGTTCTCGTAGCGTAAGCCCGCCTCCAGCGGCATCGAGAGTGCGGCTCGCACAGAGGCCTTCACGGACTGCGTCGCAATCGGGCTGTAGGACGCAAGCGTCGTCGCGATCGCCCGCGCGCGCGTCAAAACGTCCGTATCTTCAACGAGTTCTTCGACCAGCCCGATGCGCAAGGCCTGCTCCGCATCGATCGGTTCGCCGAGCAGAAGCAGCCGCATGGCCTGTCCGTAGCCGATCAGTCGCGGCAGCATTTGCGAGGCGCCGCCACCGCCGACCCATCCACGCACAACTTCCGGGCCGCCGACTCGGGCGCTTCGGCCGGCGATGCGGATATCGGCGGCAAGAGCGATCTCCAAGCCGCCGCCAAGCACCCAGCCCTTCAGCCCGGCAATGACCGGCTTTCGGATATCGCGCACCACCGCTGCGTATTCGAGCCGGTTACGGAACGCCCAAGTATCTGACATATCAGCCAGAATATTCAGATCGCTACCGGCCGAAAAAGCGCGTTCGCCGGCACCCGTAATGACGATAGCGCGCACAGCATCGTCGGCATCGACGGCGCGGCAGATGCGGCCCAGTTCCTGCGCCATATCCGGCGTGATGGCGTTGTGCTTCTCCGGCCGCGCGAGCACGATCTCGCCCACGCCGCCGCTTGCCGAAAAGGCAACATGGCCTGTCATATCAACCACTTAAGTTTGCGCCGGTTTGGCGCGGCGTTCGACTTCGCGAATGATGCCGGAGACATCCACGCCATTCCCGAGATGGGTTATCATGTCCTCGAACACTGCTGTCATGCTGTCCAGAAATGTCAGCCTAACATTGAGTTGTTCTGCGAGTTTCTGCGCTGTTCTGAGGTCTTTGAGCTGATATTCTGCCGGACTTCCGGGAACGAAGTCGCGCGCGACCATGCGCTCGCCATGCAGGTTGAGAATTTTCGATTCCGCGAACCCGCCGAGCAGCGCCTTGCGCACCGCCGCCGGATCGGCGCCGCCTTGCGTCGCAAAATGCAAAGCCTCGGCCACCGCGATGATGGTGCCACCGACAATGATCTGGTTGGCGAGCTTGGTCATCTGCCCGGTGCCGACCGGCCCGATATGCGTCACCCGTCCGAGCACGGCGAAGACATCCGACAGATCCGACACATGCGTGGCATCGCCGCCGGCCATGATCGCAAGCGTCCCGTCGCGCGCGCCGGGCTCGCCGCCCGAAACCGGCGCGTCGATGTAACGAACACCACGCGGCGTGAGGCGCCGCGACTGATCCTGACAGGTTTCGACGGGGATCGAACTCATCACCACAAGTGACGCGCCTTCGCGCATCGCATCGACCGGGGCATGACCGGTCGCGTCGGCGGCGAACAGCACCTCCTCCACCACCGGACCGTTGCTCAGCATGACAATCACGACATCGGCGTCGCGGCAGGCATCGGTGGGATGCTCCGCACGCTGCACGCCGAATTCCGCAAGCCGCTCGGCCTTGTCGGGCGAGCGATTCCAGGCCGTGACGCGAAACCCCGCCTGGGCGAGGCGCCGCGACATATGCCCGCCCATGATGCCGGTGCCGAGAAACCCGATATGGCGGACGTTGTCGCTCATGTCAGGCCGTCTTTCCGTCATGCTGTCTTGGCCGGCTTTTTGATTGCCGCCAGCATCTTGAATTCCGGCGACTTCTTGTAATAGGCGTCCAGCGGATAGCAGCCGGAGACGATGCCGTTGCGCGGCGCCGTCGTGCAATCGCTGAAGGTGCGGCAGACGCGCTTCTTGGCCATGCCCTTGCCACTCAGGATATCCACCGGCACTTCCGGATAAGCGAGCACCATGCGGCCAAGGCCGACGATATCCCCCCAGCCCTGCCGCACCACCGCCTGCGCGACATTCGGGAAGAACTCCTGAAGGTAGGTGTAGCCGCTGCCCATCAGGCAGAAATCCGGAAACGCCTTCTTCAGGTCGCGCACCACTTCGAGATGGCGCATCACGCCGACAAACGGATCTTCCGGCGGATGATAGCCGTCCGATGGCGGATAGAGCGCCGGGCGGATCACATGCGGATTGTAATAGGGGCTGGCCAGGCTGACATTGATGAAGCGGATGCCGAGTTCTCGGAAGATTTCGAACAGCGCCTTCGGCTCGGTCAGGTCGTACTCCAGAGGATTGTCCGGATTGGCGCCGAAAGCATACGGATAAGGCG
>JAEVZN010000153.1 GCA_023392205.1 Pseudomonadota bacterium | reverse complement strand
GTATCCAGACAATGCAAGCGGATGCTGGCGACCAGGATGGCGGCGACCGGTACGAGCGTGACGACGAGATCCGACGGTCTCAGCCGGCACTGGATCACCGCACGCTCGTTCTTGCAGAACAGTTTCTCGATCCGCTTCAGCGCGATTGGATTGACGTTCCACGTATCCCCGGAGATCGCCGTGACATGCGTGACCCGGCAATCGTAAGGCGCGTGGAAACGGTGATACATGCTCGAGGTCAGACGCAGCGTCACATAACGCCCGTTGCGATAGCGTTCCGCGAATGCCGGATCGGCGACAAGGTCGGCTAGCGTATAGGGAAAGCCCTTCACCTGAAGCAGGACATCGCCGTCGATCCGGCCGTTTGCGCCGACGATGGCGTCGCAGGGGCTCACCATCACCGCCGGGTCGGGATCGACCGGGCGCGCGCCCTCCTTCAGTTCGCGCGTGAAGCAGTCATGCATGCTTCTGAAGCGGGTGCTTTTCGCCTCCGACAGATCGAGGTCCGAGAATAGTCGCCAGGTGCCGATCGACAGGTCGCGCACCAGCGGATTTTCGATCTTGCTCAGCCACCCGATGAAGCGGGTGGCGAACCTGCGCGGGATGCGGTTCGTCAGCAGGAAGTTGAGGTCTTCCCGCAGCGGCAGGCCGCGCATGAATTCAGAGAGCGTCATCATCCTGTATAATATTCCCGATACCGCCTTCATTCATGGATTCGTCATATACATCGCTCGCCGCAATCGCGTTTGGCGCCGCTGCGCTGATCGCCGCTCTGCCCAAACTGAAATCGCGACTTGAATTGTCCCGCGCCAAGCACCGGTCGCTGGCCGGTCATTCGCGGATGTCGCGCCGCATCGCTGCGCAAATTCCGTTCTACGAATACGGAGAGGATCGCTTTTTTCGCGCCGACAATGCGCCCGACGACGTGGCCGCGAAACGCCGCCGGGCGTTTGATCGTCTGGCAGCGGAATATGCAATGCGCTTCAAGGTCTCCGCGCAGATGACGCAGGACATGGCCGAGGGCGTGTCCGACCTGCAATTCACGTCGCGCTATCGTGTGCCCTATCAGTTCAGCAGCCTTGTCCGCGCCAGCCTGAAGGGCGGATCGGTGATGGTCGCGTCGTCCGGGGTAACCGTCACCGATGCCGACGGCAATGTCTTCTACGACCTGACCGGATCGTATGGGGTGAATGTCTTCGGTTATGATTTCTACAAGGATTGTATCGCGCAAGGCAGCGACACAGTGAGTGCGCTCGGTCCGGTGCTCGGGCCATATCATCCCGTGGTCGCCGACAATGTTCGGCGGCTGCGGGAGATTTCCGGCCTCGACGAGGTGTCGTTTCACATGTCGGGCACCGAGGCCGTGATGCAGGCGGTGCGGCTCGCGCGCTATCACACGCGGCGCACGCATCTGGTGCGGTTGTGCGGCGCCTATCATGGCTGGTGGGGCGACGTGCAGCCCGGCATCGGCAATCCGCTCCCCGCGCGCGACACCTACACGCTCAGCGACATGTCCGAGAAGACCCTGAAGGTCTTGCGCAGTCGGAAGAACATCGCTTGTGTTCTGGTCAATCCGTTGCAGGCCCTGCATCCGAATGTGAGTGCGCCGGGCGATACCTCGCTGATCGACAGTTCGCGCAAGGCACATTTCGACAGGGCGGCGTATCGGCAATGGCTTGTTGAATTGCGCAAGGTGTGCACGGAACGCGGCATTGTGCTGATCTTCGACGAGGTGTTTGTCGGCTTCCGGCTGGCGCGCGGAGGCGCCCAGGAATATTTCGGCGTCGCCGCCGACATGGTGTCCTATGGGAAGACCCTGGGTGGCGGCCTGCCGGTGGGCGTGGTTTGCGGGCGCGCGGGCCTGATGAAGCGCTATCGCGACGACCGGCCCGCGGATATCTGCTTCGCGCGTGGCACGTTCAATGCGCATCCTTATGTGATGGGTGCGATGAACGCGTTTCTCACCCGCCTCGAGGGTCCGGCGCTTGCCGGCATCTATGACGGACTGGACGATCTCTGGAACGCGCGCGCTGCGGCGCTGAATGCCAGGCTGAGCGCTGCGGGCGTTCCGGTCCAGGTGGCCAATCTCTCGTCGATCTGGACGGTGCTTTACACGCGGCCGTCCCGGTATAACTGGATGCTGCAATTCTATCTGCGTTTGCATGGGCTGGCGCTGAGCTGGATCGGAAGCGGGCGCCTGATCTTCAGCCTGAATTATACGGATGCAGACTTCGAAATCGTGATGGAGCGCTTTGTCGCCGCTGCCGCCGAGATGGAGCGGGACGGCTGGTGGTGGTCGCGGGCAACCACCACCAACAAGACCATCAAGCGCGCCATTCTCAAGGAAGTGGTGGCGGCCCGGTTCTGAAAGTCCCGGCCTCGATGGAATCGAAGGCCTGGGCTCTGTCTTCACTTTGGACGGGTTTCCGCTTCGCGCAAGGCCGCTTCAGGTGTTCTGCGGCCGCAACTCCGTGTCGACATCACCGTCTTCGGCTTCGTCGTCTTCGCCATACGGCCTGTGCTTGCCGTGGTTCGGATCGATCAATTCCCCTTTCAGCAGGTAGAGCGGCGCCCGGTAATAGAGTTTGATGTCGTGGAACGGGTCGGTGAGAATTTTTGTTGCCCAGACGAGACCGGTCTGCACATCGCGAATGAAGAACAGCTGGACCGTGCGGGCCAGAAGGCCGATCAGTCCCAGCGCCAGCCAGATTTTGGCGGTGTGACGGATGAAATCGGCGACGCCGTCATAGGGCGCGAAGATGCCGAACAAGGTCGGGTCGACAAGCAGCACCAGTGGGGAGAGCGCCCAGATGGTCAGCAGCACGATCTTGCGCTGAAGATTGTAGCCGACCTTGATATCTTCCTTGTGCTCGTGCGTCGCGTTGTTGGTGTGATCGAAGCCTTTCGGCTCAAAGAAGAAGTGACCGGCCTGACGCGAGGTCATCGCCACAAGCCAGCCGATCAGCGCGGCGATGGCCGGATCGAAGAACACCATGACATAGGCGGTCAGAAAACTCAGCGCGCTGACCAGATGAAGCGCCTGATTGATGCGGCTATGGTGATAGTAACGATGGTCGTCCCAACGCTGTTCTCTGAGCGCGTCCCGAAATCGCATTGCAGATCCCCTGCTTGATAAGGCTTTGTGGTATTGCGGCCGATGATGCTGCGGACGCTTCAGCTTTGCGGCGTGTGCCGGATTGCGGCGTTTCCATTTGCAGCGTGCGCTGGAAGATGCCCCGGAGCGGCCGTGTCCCGTGCGCCCGTCTTACGGAAGCGGATCAACGAGAAATGTCCGAAGGGCGGTGTGGCGCGGCGCTCGGCAAGTTCGATGCCGGGCGTCTCCGCCAGCCAGGCCAGGTAGCGCTCCCAGCCGAATTCGGTGCGCCAGCCGAGCTTGCGGGCGGCCGGTGCGACAAAATGCTCGATCGAGCGCCGCAATCCGGTTTCGTCGCTGCCGCGGCTGACCACAATGATTTACCCCCCCCACTTCAGGACGCGGGCATATTCG
>JAEVZN010000151.1 GCA_023392205.1 Pseudomonadota bacterium | reverse complement strand
GGCAGGTGCCATCGGGCTGTTCGTCAACCAGATGATCGTCCCAGATTTTGTCGTAGAGCGTGCGGGGTTTCATGTCGAAACTCGTCTGCAGTGAAATGCTTCAGGGGTGCCTATCGCGGTCGATGATGCCGGCTTGCGTCACGCATAGCGTGAATGCCGGATTGCCTGCTCAAAGACCGGCCTGAATGGATGCCGTCATCCGGCCGAAGAAACGGGCGGGCAGGCGCTCATGATCGCGCAGCACAAAAGCCGGGATGTCTCTCAGACGGGGGTTTTTCATGCGCAGGATATAACAATTCAAGTCTGAAGCCGCAATGAAGGTGCGATGGTATCGCTGCAGACAGGATCCAGACATGGAAAAGGCCGGACAAAGCCGGCCTTCAACCATTCGGAAATCTTGTCGCGTGGGCCGATTACTCGGCGGCTTGCTTCGGCTGGGCGGTCTCCTTGGAGACGCTGCCATGCCGGTTCTGCACTTCCGCGATACGGGCGGACTTGCCGCGCCGGCCGCGCAGATAATAGAGCTTCGCGCGCCGCACCTTGCCCTGGCGGATCAGCTTGATGGAATCGATCATCGGCGAATAGAGCGGGAACACGCGCTCGACGCCTTCGCCATAAGAGATCTTGCGTACGGTGAAGCTCTGGTTCAGCCCTCCGCCGGAGCGTGCGATGCACACGCCTTCATAGGCCTGCACGCGCGAGCGCTCGCCTTCCTTGACCTTGACGTTGACCAGCACGGTATCGCCCGGCTCGAAATCCGGAAACGTCTTGTTTTCGGAAAGTCTATCGACCTGTTCCTGTTCGATCTGCTGGATCACGTTCATGGCGAAAATCTCCGTCAGGCGGCGCCCGGTCTCGGTGTGCGACGTGGCATCACCGACATGCGCGGCGCGGCAAAAAGGGGACGATTTGTCCGGTTTCGGGCGCGGTTCTAATCGAAACCCGGCGCGTTGTCACGCGTCGGGTTTGGCTTTCTTGCCGAGATTTTGCCCGGCCCGAGCAGCCTTATAGGCCGCCCAGAGATCGGGACGGCGCGCCTCGGTCAGGCGTTCGGCCTCGGCCCGGCGCCAAGCCGCAACTTTCGCGTGATCCCCGGAGACGAGTATGTCGGGGAAGGGGCGGCCTTCGAAGATCTGCGGCCGGGTGAAGTGCGGGTATTCCAGAAGGCCACCGGCGAAACTCTCTTCCTCGCCCGAGGCGGCCTTGCCCATGACCCCCGGAACCAGGCGGATACAGGCATCCAGTACGGCCATGGCGGCGATTTCACCGCCCGACAGCACATAATCGCCGATCGAGACTTCGGTCAGGCCGCGGGCGTCGATGACCCGCTGGTCGACCCCCTCGAAACGGCCGCAAACCAGCACCGCACCTTCGCCGCGCGCCAATTCCGTAACCCGCCGCTGGGTCAATGGCTCACCGCGCGGGCTCATCAGCAGCCGCGGGCGGGTGTCTCGGGCGCAGGCATCGATGGCGCGGGCCAGAACATCGGCCTTCATCACCATTCCCGGTCCGCCACCTGCGGGGGTGTCATCGACCGTCCGGTGAATGCCGGTCCCGAAATCGCGGATATCGACCACGTCCAGCGACCATAATCCGGAGGCGAGGGCCTTGCCGGCCAGACTCATGCCGAGCGGACCCGGAAACATGTCCGGAAAAATGGTGAGCACGGTCGCGCGAAAGGTCATGGCGCAGTCTTGTTGTCGCCGGATGCAGGCGGATTGACCACATTCTCCGAAGGCAAAGCGACGACGAGGCGGCCCGCATCGACATCGATGTCAGGCACCGTCGCCCGATCGAAGGCCAGGAGAATGGTGTCGCCGGTCGCGGCCAGTCGCAATTCGATGATGTCGCCGGCGCCGAAATTATGGACGGCGATCACCTCGCCGAGCTCCTCGCCCGCAGGGCTGCTGGCGGTGAGCCCGACCAGATCGGCGATATAGAATTCGTCGTCGGCGGCTTCAGGCAGCCGTTCGCGATCGACATAGAGGTTCACGCCGCGCAACGCTTCCGCGCCCTCGCGACGCGAGATGGCATCGAAGCGGACGATATAGCCGTCCTTGGTGGGCTTGCAGGAATCGATTTCGAGCCGTTGCGCGCGGTCTTCCGTTTCCAGCGGACCGTATTGCGCGAAGGCCTCCGGGTCGGCAGTGAAGGAGCGCAGACGCACGGCGCCCTTGAGCCCGTGCGCGGCGCCGATTTGCGCCACGCAGACCCTCGTGTCGCGCCCGCGATCCGGACGCGGTGCCATGACCGGTTAGCCCGCCTTCGCGGCATCGGCTTGCGCCTTGCGCTCCTTGCGCGGCACGGCCTTTTCCGGATTGTTGCGCTTCTCGCGCTTCATCACGCCGGCATCGTCGAGAAAGCGTGCCACGCGGTCGGACGGCTGCGCGCCCTTGGCAAGCCAGTCCTTGGCCTTCTCGATGTCGAATTTCAGCCGTTCGGTATTGTCCTTGGGCATCAACGGGTTGAAGTAGCCGAGACGCTCGATGAAGCGGCCGTCGCGCGGCGAGCGCGAGTCGGCAACGACGATATGATAGAAGGGCCGCTTCTTGGTGCCGGCGCGGGCCATGCGGAGGACGACGGGCATTTTCAGATTTCCTTTCGTTGATGTTCCGTCATTTTCCGAAGCCGCTGTGCGGCGTGTCGCAATGACGTGGTATTGAAAAACAAGGGTTATTTCTTCTTGCCCAGTCCGGGAAACCCTCCCAGTCCGGGTAATTTCGGACCGCCGAGACCGGGCATGCCCGGGATGCTCTGCGGCAAGCTCGGCATGCCTGGCGGCAGTTTTCCGCTGCTCTGCATTTGCTCTGCCATTTTCTGCATCTCGTCTGCGGACGGCATACCGCCGCCGAAACCCATCGCGTTGGCGATCTGCGCCATCGGCCCGCGCTTGGCGCCGCCCATGGCCTTCATCATATCCGCCATGCCGCGATGCATTTTCAGAAGCTTGTTGATCTCTTCGACCTTGGTGCCGGAGCCGGCCGCGATCCGCTTCTTGCGGCTGTTCTTCAGCAGATCGGGATTGCGGCGCTCCTTCGGAGTCATCGAATCGATGATCGCGCATTGCCGCTTCAGGTGTGAATCGTTGAGATGGGAGGCGGCCAGCTGATTTTTCATCTTCGCCACGCCGGGCATCATGCCCATCAGGCCCGACATGCCGCCGAGCTTCTGCATCTGGGCCAGCTGATCGCGTAGATCGGACAGGTCGAAGGCGCCCTTGCGCATCCGCTCGGCGGTGCGCGCCGCCTTTTCCGCATCGATATTGGCGGCCGCCTTCTCCACCAGCGAAACGATGTCGCCCATGCCGAGAATGCGCCCGGCGATCCGGCCCGGATCGAAGGTCTCGAGCGCATCCATCTTTTCGCCGGTGCCGATCAGCTTGATCGGCTTGCCGGTGACCGCGCGCATCGACAGCGCCGCGCCGCCGCGGCCATCGCCGTCGACGCGGGTCATGACGATGCCGGTGAGGCCGACGCGCTCGTCGAAGGAGCGGGCGAGATTGACCGCGTCCTGCCCGGTCAGCGCATCGGCGACCAGCAGCACTTCATGCGGATTGGCGGCGCGCTTCACCTCGGCCGCTTCCGCCATCATCGCTTCATCGAGGGTGATGCGGCCGGCGGTATCCAGCAGCACAACGTCGTAGCCGCCCAGCCGCGCGGCCTCGATGGCCCGGCGGGCGATCTGCGGCGGGTTCTGGTTGGCAACGATCGGCAGCGTATCCACCGCCACCTGCTGGCCGAGCACCGCAAGCTGCTCCATCGCCGCCGGACGGCGCGTATCGAGCGAGGCCATCAGCACCTTGCTCTTGGACAGGTCGGTCAGGCGCCTGGCGATCTTGGCGGTGGTCGTGGTTTTGCCGGAGCCCTGCAGGCCGACCATCATGATGGCGACCGGAGCCGGGGCATTGAGATCGATGGCCTGCGCATCGGCGCCGAGCGTGGCCACCAGCTCGTCATGGACGATCTTGACCACCATCTGCCCCGGCGACACCGAGCGGATGACGTCCTGGCCGACGGCCTTGGCCCGGACCCGGTCGGTGAACGAGCGCACCA
>JAEVZN010000133.1 GCA_023392205.1 Pseudomonadota bacterium | reverse complement strand
AACAAGATTGACCCGGCCTTGTTCGGCGCCGCCATCGTCAGCATGGATGGCCATGTCTATGAGGTCGGCGACAGCCGGGCGCCCTTCACCATCCAGTCGGTGTCCAAGGCCTTCGTGTTCGGACTGGCGCTGGAAACGATGGGTGCGGATGCGGTGGAGGCCTATGTCGGCGTGGAGCCGAGCGGCGAGGCCTTCAACTCGATCCGGCTCAATGCCAGGAACCCGCCCTTCAATCCGATGGTCAATGCCGGTGCCATTGCCTGCTCCGGCCTGATCTACCGCGAAAAGGGTGAGGGCGCATTCGAGGAGATCCGGCGCGTGCTCGGCCGCTTCGCCGGCCGCGACCTCGATGTCGATGAAGCGGTCTATCGCTCCGAGACCGAAACCGGCGACCGCAACCGCGCCATCGGCTGGATGCTGCGCAATTACGGCATCGTGCGCGATCACGTCGACGCCGTTCTCGATGTCTATTTCCGCCAATGCGCGATCCTTGTCACCGCCCGCGATCTGGCGGTGATGGCGGCGACGCTCGCCAATAACGGCGTCAATCCAGTTACCGGCATTCGCGTGCTCTCACCCTTGCCTGTGGCGCGCACACTCTCGATCATGACCTCGTCGGGCATGTATGATTATGCCGGCGAATGGATCTACCGCGTCGGCATTCCAGCCAAGAGCGGTGTCGGTGGCGGCATCAGCGCCGCCCTGCCCTCGCAGATGGGACTAGGCACCTTCTCGCCGCTGCTCGATACGCATGGCAATTCGGTGCGGGGCTTACGATTGTGCGAAAGTCTGTCGGCGCACTTCGACCTGCATCTGCTCAACCGCGCCAACGATGTGCGCACCTGCATCGTCGCCGCCTACGATGTCGGCCGCCTCAAGCGGCGCGGCAGGCAGGCGCATGAACAGGCATTGCTCGACCAGCACAGTTCGAGCATCCGCGTGATCGAACTCACCGGCACGCTGAGCTTTGCAAATATCGATTACGTCGCCCGGCAGGTTCTCAAGGACACTGCTGCATTCTATGCGGTGCTGGATCTTCGCCGGGTGCCGCTGATCACGAGTGCTGCGGCGAAGATGCTGGCGCGGCTCCTCGAAGAACTTGCCGCCAGCGGCACCCGCCCGGTGCTGGCCGGGATCGAGCGCGACAGTGCCAACTGGACGGCCTTGCAGACCTGGCTGGACGATCCGCGCAGCATCCGCAATTTCTCCCTGCTCGACGAGGCCATCGAATGGGCCGAGGATCAGGTGATCTTCCGGTTCGGGGGGTTCAGTCATGTTACCGACGCGCCGCTCTGCGACCAGGAATTGCTGCAAGGCCTGGGCGAGGACGATCTCGCCGAGATCGAAAGGCTGAGCGAGATCTGCAGCCACCCGCCGGGCGAGCGCATCATCGCGCGCGGCGGCCCGTCCGACTCGGTATATTTCCTCCAGCGTGGCATGGTCAGCGTGAAGCTGTCGGAAGGCATCCGCATCGCCACGCTGGTGCCGGGCACCGCTTTCGGCGAACTCGCCCTGCTGGCCGGGCCACGCAGCGCCGATGTCTATGCCGATACCTCCGTGATGTGCCGGCGTATTCCGCTCGCGGCCTTCAACGATTTTCGCGAACAGCGTCCGGCGGCGGCGGAGCGCATCATGCGCAACCTCGCAGCCCTTCTGGCGCATCGCCTGCTGCAGGCGAATACCAAGATCGATCTGCTGAGCGCGAATTAATTTTCGTTATGAGCCAACAGATTTGGACTTAACCTCGGCTGTCTTCGATCGACGCCTTGCATGAGGGCGTGGAACTCTGGGATATTCGCACAGCGCGGCGGATCATGGCATGAGCCGGCCGCTTGAGCACACGGTGCGGGGGCGCATGAAAAAGCCAATTGCAGAATTCATCGGCACGTTCACGCTTGTCTTCTTCGGATGCGGCGCGGCCGTCATTGCCGGCATGGGAACGGGGCCAACGTCCATCGACGTGCTCGGCATCGCCTTCGCATTCGGTCTGGCCATTGTCGCCATGGCTTACGGGATCGGTCCGATCTCCGGTTGCCATGTTAACCCGGCTGTGAGCTTCGGCGTCCTTGTCGCCGGCCGCATGACCGTCGGCGATTTTATCTCTTACGTGATTGCGCAGGTCCTCGGCGCTCTCGTGGGCGCGCTTGTGCTCTACATCATCCTGTCCGGCAAGGCGTCCGGCTGGAGCGGCGGTCTCGGGCAGAATGGCTGGGGCACAGGTTACCTTGGCGAATATAATCTGCTCTCGGCACTTCTGTTCGAGGTGGTCGCGACCTGTATCTTTCTCATCTGCATTCTCGGCGTGACGCAAAAGGCCGCGCCGGCAGGCTTTGCCGGCATCGCGATCGGGCTCACGCTGGTGGGCATTCATATCGTTGGGATCAATGTGACCGGCGTATCGGTCAATCCGGCGCGCTCGCTCGGCCCCGCCATCGTTGGCGCAGGCAGTAATCCAGGCGCACTCGGACAGGTCTGGCTCTTCATCGTTGCGCCGCTGATTGGCGCGGGGATTGCGGGGATATTGTTCAAGCGCGGTGGCGCGCTCTCCGCCGACGAAACCGGATCGGGCAGCGACATGTCGGCGAGCGGGCTGCCGGGTTCGGTGGCGCCGCAAGCCTGACGGCTTACTTTCCGATCAGCTTGCGCAGGGCGTCGTTGATCCGGTCCTGCCAGCCCGGCCCGGCGGCCTGGAAATGCTCAAGGACGTCCCGGTCGATACGAAGCGACACCTGTTCCCGGCCGCCGGGGATCAGGGGCGCCTTGGCCGCTGGCGCTACGGACTCGGCCGGCTTTGTCGTGGCTTTCTTGAACGCCGCTTCCGCGACATCGCGGGAGCTGGTCGATCTGTATCGCCTGTCTTGCATCGGACCCTCGCCGGACCGGAATCGGTCACGCGATCATAGAGCCTTTTCCCGCGAAGAGCATATAAGTCCAAGTCAGGAAAATGCGCCGAAAAAGAACCCCCGCCTGTCCGGGTTTGCTGAAACGGGAATCTGGTTTCGACCAGATCACACCAATACGTTTTCTTTATGCCCGGCTTATGCGTCCGGCTTCCATTCGGTCATTTGCAGTACATGCCCGCCGAGCTTCGAGAAGGCGCGCTGGCGGCAGGAAAAGACGATGATCTGCTGATCGCGCGACAGGCGGTGCAGCGCATCGAACATTCGCTCGATCCGGTCGTCGTCAGAATAGGCCAGTGCATCGTCGAGGATCACCGGCGCCGGATGACCGCTGCGGGCCAGAAGCCGCGCGAAAGCCAGCCGCGTGAGGATGGCGAGTTGTTCGCGCATGCCGCCGCTGAGAAAATCGACTTTCTCCTCCTGCCCGCTCCGGTTCAGCGATTGTGGCAGCAGCGTACTCTCGTCGAATGACACAGACGCGTCGTCGAACAGCAAGCCGAGTAGCGGATTGAGTTCGCGCATCACCGGTTCGAAATACAATTCGCGCGCGCCGGTCCTGGCATCGGTCAGCGCCTGCCGCAGCCTCGTCAGGATCGCTACCTCCCTGGCGTAGCGGTTCACCCGCTCTTGCGCCGCGCTATGGGCATCGTTGGCCTCTTGCCAGGCTTCCTCGACCGCATCGTCGGCGCGGGTGCGGATCTGCCCGTCGAGCCCGGCCAGCGATTGCTGCAATCTGGCGCGCTCGTCCTCCACGGCTTTCAGCGCAGATTGCGTGCGGCGATAGGCAGCCTCGGCATTGGCCAGAGCATCCGCCGCGAGCGCCAGCGTTTCGATCTTCTCCTGCGCCGCAGCCAATGCTGCCGCGGCCTGTGCAAAATCCTGCGCCAAGGCGGTCTCGCGCCCGGCCTGTTCATCTTCCGGACCGAGTTGAGCGGCAAGCGCATCGCGCCTGGCGACGATGCCGGCGAGCGCCGTTTCCGCCTCGACCAGCGCACGGCCGGCCTGCTGTTGCGTGCTGCTTGCGGCCTTGACCGATTGCCGCGTGTTCACAACGCGAATCTGCGCGGCCCTGTGCGCCGCAAGCGCCTGATCCGGATCGCCTTTCAGTTCAAGTTCGCCCGCACCCAGCGCCTCGAAGCCTGCGATCTCGTCACGCAGCGTTGGAATGCCTTGCGGACACAGGATCTTCAGACGCTCGCGGGCGCGGTCGATGTCGGATTTCATCTCGCGCGCCTGCGCCTGCCGCGCGCGCGCGGCCTGCAAATT